>NZ_CP039903.1:2795000-3053646 GCF_005221385.1 Agrobacterium tumefaciens
CGGAAATAGCTGGTTCTCCGCGAAATCTATTTAGGTAGAGCGTCGACCGAATACCCTCGGGGGTAGAGCACTGGATGGGCTATGGGGACTCACCGTCTTACTGATCCTAACCAAACTCCGAATACCGAGGAGTACTAGTCGGCAGACACACGGCGGGTGCTAACGTCCGTCGTGAAAAGGGCAACAACCCTGACCTCCAGCTAAGGTCCCCAAGTCATGGCTAAGTGGGAAAGGATGTGAGGATCCCAAAACAACCAGGATGTTGGCTTAGAAGCAGCCATCATTTAAAGAAAGCGTAACAGCTCACTGGTCTAAATAAGGGTCTTTGCGCCGAAAATGTAACGGGGCTAAAGCCATGCACCGAAGCTGAGGATATGCCGTAAGGCATGTGGTAGCGGAGCGTTCCGTAAGTCTGTGAAGGCGGACCCGTGAGGGCTGCTGGAGATATCGGAAGTGCGAATGTTGACATGAGTAACGATAAAGGGAGTGAGAGACTCCCTCGCCGAAAGACCAAGGGTTCCTGCTTAAAGTTAATCTGAGCAGGGTTAGCCGGCCCCTAAGACGAGGCGGACACGCGTAGTCGATGGGAACCACGTTAATATTCGTGGGCCTGGTGGTAGTGACGGATCTCGTGTGTTGTACATTCTTATTGGATTGAATGTGCGGCGAAGAGGTTCCAGGAAATAGCTCCACCGTATAGACCGTACCCGAAACCGACACAGGTGGTCAGGTAGAGTATACCAAGGCGCTTGAGAGAACTATGTTGAAGGAACTCGGCAAATTGCACGCGTAACTTCGGAAGAAGCGTGACCCCATTTTAGGCAACTATGATGGGGTGGCACAGACCAGGGGGTAGCGACTGTTTATCAAAAACACAGGGCTCTGCGAAGTAGCAATACGACGTATAGGGTCTGACGCCTGCCCGGTGCTGGAAGGTTAAAGGGAGGGGTGCAAGCTCTGAACTGAAGCCCCAGTAAACGGCGGCCGTAACTATAACGGTCCTAAGGTAGCGAAATTCCTTGTCGGGTAAGTTCCGACCTGCACGAATGGCGTAACGACTTCCCCGCTGTCTCCAACATAGACTCAGTGAAATTGAATTCCCCGTGAAGATGCGGGGTTCCTGCGGTCAGACGGAAAGACCCCGTGCACCTTTACTATAGCTTTACACTGGCATTCGCCAAGGCATGTGTAGGATAGGTGGTAGGCTTTGAAGCAGGGACGCCAGTTCTTGTGGAGCCATCCTTGAAATACCACCCTTATCTTCGTGGATGTCTAACCGCGGTCCGTTATCCGGATCCGGGACAGTGTATGGTGGGTAGTTTGACTGGGGCGGTCGCCTCCGAAAGAGTAACGGAGGCGCGCGATGGTGGGCTCAGACCGGTCGGAAATCGGTCGTCGAGTGCAATGGCATAAGCCCGCCTGACTGCGAGACTGACAAGTCGAGCAGAGACGAAAGTCGGTCATAGTGATCCGGTGGTCCCGTGTGGAAGGGCCATCGCTCAACGGATAAAAGGTACGCCGGGGATAACAGGCTGATGACCCCCAAGAGTCCATATCGACGGGGTTGTTTGGCACCTCGATGTCGACTCATCGCATCCTGGGGCTGGAGCAGGTCCCAAGGGTATGGCTGTTCGCCATTTAAAGCGGTACGTGAGTTGGGTTCAGAACGTCGTGAGACAGTTCGGTCCCTATCTGCCGTGGGTGTAGGAATATTGACAGGATCTGTCCCTAGTACGAGAGGACCGGGATGGACGTATCTCTGGTGGATCTGTTGTCCTGCCAAGGGCATAGCAGAGTAGCTATATACGGAATGGATAACCGCTGAAGGCATCTAAGCGGGAAACCAACCTGAAAACGAGTGTTCCCTATCAGAGCCGTGGAAGACGACCACGTTGATAGGACGGGTGTGGAAGCATGGCAACATGTGAAGCTTACCGTTACTAATAGCTCGATCGACTTCTTCGTTCCCATTGTTCATGTTCATCAAACAAAGTTCGATGACATCATTCTTCTGTCCTGACGCCCGAAGGGCTCCGGACGGGCCGCGCCAAAAGGCGCGACGGACTAGCGTCCTGTATGGCTGCCACGCTCGATCTCGAGCAAGGCAGGCAAACGGACCAGTCACGGAAAGACGTGTAATTAAGATAAAAAGTGGCAATGCCACCCAGCTTCTCGAAACAACACTCATGTGAAAACATGATCAATGTTGCGTTTTGCCGACCTGGTGGTTATCGCGGGGCGGCTGCACCCGTTCCCATTCCGAACACGGCCGTGAAACGCCCCAGCGCCAATGGTACTCCGTCTCAAGACGCGGGAGAGTAGGTCGCTGCCAGGTCTGCAAAACGCAACATCAAATCTTCTCAAATCAAACTTCGGCCCAGCCGATACAAGAGGGCCGCTAATAGCGGCCTTTTGTCGTTCCGGGACTTAAAACATAAGGCAAACGCCTCGTGCGTCCCTTACAGGAAACAAATCGCCTTCGGCAATTTGCTCCGGCAGTAGGCATCACAGCTTCCCTGTGATGCAGTCGCGATAAATCCCATAGGGATTTACACTGGTAACGCGGGGTGGAGCAGCCCGGTAGCTCGTCAGGCTCATAACCTGAAGGCCGCAGGTTCAAATCCTGCCCCCGCAACCAAAATCTTCAAGACTTATCAAACGAATAAGCCCTCCTCATCGGAGGGCTTTTGCGTTCTAAGCCCTCAAATGCCTATGCATCATCTGAGTCGTAATCTGTCTCTCTTTCTGTGGCCGATTCAGCCTTTCGAGATTGCGATAAATCCGGATTTGGCCATGATGCGCAAATCATCCAACGAAGAAGAAAGCCGCCGTGACCGCCGACCCGTTGCAGATACTCAAGACCGTTTACGGCTATGACACGTTCCGCGGACGCCAGGGCGATATCATCCAGCATGTCATGGCGGGAAACAATGCCTTCGTCCTCATGCCGACGGGCGGAGGAAAGTCGCTTTGTTACCAGATCCCGGCGCTTGCCCGTAGCGGCATGGGGCTGATCGTTTCACCGCTGATCGCATTGATGGTGGACCAGGTCGCGGCACTTCGTCAGGCGGGTGTGCGGGCCGAGGCCCTGAATTCCGATCTTTCTCTGGAAGAGCGTCGAACGCTCTGGCGGGAGATGCGGGCCGGCAATGTCGACATTCTTTATGCCGCGCCGGAAACCCTTCTCAAGCCGGATGTGCTGGACGCGCTTCAATCCATTGACCTGTCACTGATCGCGGTTGATGAAGCTCATTGCCTGTCGCAATGGGGGCATGATTTCCGACCGCCTTACCGTCAGCTCGATATGCTGATCGAGCGTTTTCCCGATACTCCACGCATGGCGCTGACGGCGACCGCCGACGAGCCTACCCGTACCGAAATTCTCGGTCATCTCGCGATTGATGAGGATGACGCGTTCATTGCCGGATTCGACCGCCCCAACATCCGCTATGCGATCATGGAAAAGGACAATCCCCGCGCCCAGCTGAAACGCTTTCTCAAGGGCCGGGAGAATGAGAGCGGCATCGTTTATTGCCTGTCGAAACGCAAGGTCGATGAGACGGCGGCGTGGTTGCGGGAAGAGGGGCGAGACGCGCTGCCCTATCACGCGGGTATGGACAAGACCGCCCGCGAGGCAAACCAGACCCGTTTTCAGCACGGTGAGGCGGTGATTATCGTCGCCACCGTCGCTTTCGGCATGGGCATCGACAAGCCGGATGTGCGCTTCGTGGTTCATATCGATCTGCCGGGCAGCATCGAGGCCTATTATCAGGAGACCGGCCGTGCCGGTCGTGATGGTCTGCCGTCAGACGTGCTTATGCTTTACGGTTATGAAGACATCGCCTTGCGCAACCGCTTCATTGAAGAATCGGATGTCGCGGACCAGCGCAAATATATGGAGCGCCAGAAGCTTGATTCCCTGCTCGGTCTTGCGGAAACAGCGGGCTGCCGCCGTCAGGTCCTGCTCTCCTACTTCGGTGATCGATGCGAGCCGTGCGGTAACTGCGATACCTGTGCGGAGCCGCCGGACCTGTTTGACGGCGCGATAGCCGCGCAAAAGCTGCTCTCCTGCATTTACCGCACCGGGGAACGTTTCGGCCAGGCCTATGTCATTCGCGTTTTGCTCGGCGTCGAGGACGAGCGTATTTCCCGTTTCGGGCACGATCAGATCACCACTTACGGGATCGGCAAAGAGCATGACAATCGCTCCTGGCGCGCCATTTTGCGGCAGCTGGTTGCACTGCGCCTGATCGAAGTGGATCTGTCCGGACATGGCGGATTGTCGATTTCCGAAGAAGGGAGGCGGTTCCTGCGCGAAAAGCCAGCCCTGATGCTGAGAATACCATCCGCGCCCCGTTCGGCCCGGCAGCAGACGCCGCGGAATGCCGCATCGACAGCTTTGCCGGAGGCAGATCGTAGTCTCTTCGAGGTGCTGCGTGCAAAGCGTATGGAAATTGCCCGTGCGCAGAACGTCCCGCCTTATGTGATTTTTCACGATAAGACCCTGATCGAACTGGCTGCTGCGAAACCGGCCTCGGCGAGGGAGATGGCGCAGATCCCCGGCGTCGGAGACACCAAGCTGGAGCGCTACGGCCCCGCCTTTCTTGAGGCGATCATGCAGCACGCAACTGGCGCGTGACTGACAGATAAATTCGGCGAAGAGCAGCTTGGGGATAGTAAGGTAAAGCGTAAAGGCTCAGCCTGTCGTATCCTTAAAGAGAACGTTCTGATCGATGAGATAGCGGGAAAACAAGGGCAGACTTGCCCCCCCGATCGCCCGGGCCTGGCTGCCGACCGCGCCTTCGATGATCTCCGGCAGTGTGACGCCCTGAAGATCATGATGCTTGAGGGCAAGCCGGGTGGCGGAGACTATTCTCGCCCTGACCCAGTCGGGAAAACCACCATCGATGATGACGCTGGAAAAATCGATGATGGAGGCTGCCGCGATAACAGCTTGCGCGAGCGCCGCGGCAGTTTTATTGATCCAGCTTTCCAGCGGTTCGCCGAAATCGATCCATTCGTCGGGTGAGAACCACAGGGGACGCGGATCGATACCCTTTTCACGTAGCATGTTCTCGAGAACGAATATCGACGCGATTTTCAGAAGCTGAACCGTGTTGCCATCCTGCCCCTGCACCGGCAGGGGGCCGATCGCGCCGGCGGTACCTGTTTTTCCAGAGAACAGCGCCGAATTCAAAACGACTCCGCCACCGATGAAGGAACCGATGAAGATATAGAGAAAATCGGGGTAGTTCTGGCCGGCGCCAAAAACCAGTTCTGCACCGCAGGCACTGGTCGCGTCATTCTGCAGAAAGACGGGGTAGCTGACGCTTTCGGCAATTTCGGAGCGGATATCAACATCCCGCCACCGTTCCATTTCGGCTTGCGGCGCGCCCACTTCCTGGGCCCAGTTCCACAGCTCGAATGGGGCGGCGATACCAACTCCGGTGATTTTTTGCCGTTCCGCCGGTGACAATTTCGATTCGATCTCCGTGATCCCTTCGATCACGAACGGCAATATCCACTCCGGCAGAGGGTAAGGGTAAGTTTTGCGGAGCTTGAGTTTTATCCGGCCGACAAAATCCATCAGCACGAGATCGACGCTGCGCCGGCCGATCTTCACGCCAAAAGAAAAGACGGCGTCGGGATTGAGGCGCATCGGCGTCGATGGTTGCCCGACTTTTCCGCGCAACCTTTCGCCACGAATGAGAAGGCCGTCTTTCTCCAGCGAGCGCATGATGACCGAGACAGTTTGCGCCGAAAGGCCGCAAAGCCTGGATATTTCGGCTTTCGACAATCCGCCATGGCGGCGCACGAGCGACAGCACCAGCCGCTCATTATAAGCGCGCACCCCGATCTGGTTGGCGCCGCCGCTCATATCCATAATGGTGGGCGGCGCAGGCGGCGCCGTCTCGACAGATTGTCTCATAATGTCATCCTCCCGCCCGCTATATCCGTCATGACCGATACCTGCAGGCTTTATGGCAATCTTGCTATCGCAACGTAAACAACGGCGGCGATATTCCTCCCTGCCGCATATTAGAATGCCATACGGAATTAATAATTCAATCGGATTTATTTATTGACAGGCGTTTCCTTTGGTGGTTCCATCTGTGCCAACGGTCGCTGTTCTCGGAGGAGACGAGATCGTCGAGTAACCGTCACGGTGCTTAAATATCCATTGGGAGGATTAAATGAAGACCACTGTTTCCGCTCTTCTGGGCGCGCTTGCGCTTGGCGTTTCTTTCGCTTCCGTCGCGTCCGCGGCCGATACTTCGGTTTGCCTCATTACCAAAACCGACACCAATCCCTTCTTCGTCAAGATGAAGGAAGGCGCGACCGCCAAGGCCAAAGAACTTGGCGTGACGCTGAAATCCTATGCCGGCAAGATCGACGGCGATTCCGAAAGCCAGGTGGCAGCCATCGAGACCTGCATCGCCGATGGCGCCAAGGGTATCCTGATCACCGCATCTGACACCAAGGGCATCGTTCCGGCCGTGCAGAAGGCGCGTGACGCAGGCCTTCTGGTGATCGCTCTCGACACGCCTCTGGAGCCCGTCGATGCCGCCGATTCCACCTTTGCCACCGACAATCTTCTGGCTGGTGAGCTGATCGGCAAATGGGCCGCCGGCACCCTTGGTGATAAGGCCAAGGACGCAAAAATCGCCTTCCTCAACCTCACCCCCTCCCAGCCGACGGTGGATGTGCTGCGTAACCAGGGCTTCATGAAGGGCTTTGGCATCGACGTTAAGGACATCAACAAGATCGGTGATGAAAACGATCCGCGTATCGTTGGTCACGATGTTACCAATGGTAACGAAGAAGGCGGCCGCTCGGCGATGGAAAATCTGCTGCAGAAGGACCCGACCATCAATGTCGTCCACACCATCAACGAACCTGCGGCAGCCGGTGCCTATGAGGCGCTGAAAGCGGTCGGCCGTGAAAAGGATGTACTGATCGTTTCCGTCGATGGCGGTTGCCCGGGCGTCAAGAACGTCGCGGAAGGCGTGATCGGTGCGACCTCGCAGCAATATCCGCTGCTGATGGCGGCGCTCGGCGTGGAAGCCGTCAAGAAGTTTGCCGACACCGGTGAAAAGCCGAAGCCGACCGAAGGCAAGAACTTCGTCGATACCGGCGTGACGCTGGTAACCGACAAGCCGGTCAAGGGTCTCGACTCGATCGATACGAAGGAAGGTCTCAACAAGTGCTGGGGCTGATGCCTCGCCGTTGAAATCCGCGGGGGCATTCGTGCCCCCGCCCTTGGACGAGAATGATTCAGGCACGATCCGGGGGATCGGACAAAGGAACAAACGAGCGGGTCGCGCGTCCTGCGGGGATGGCATAGGCCGCTTCACAACACTTTGAAATCTACGCATCATTCTCTTTTGAGATAGACCCCGGTGTCAGGGCTGGTGCGATAGAGCGATCGGGAGGAAAATCCATGAGCGATCAGCCGGTGCGGGCTCAGCCGCATAATGAATTTGAAAAAGTGCTTTCGGGAAGTTCGACGCAGGTCGCCGCTTTCGATACGCACGACAAGAGTGTTCTGGAAACACTACAGCACTTTCTCCACTCCAGCCCGGCGGCCGTTCCGCTTATCGTTCTGGTGCTGTCGCTGATTGTTTTCGGCCTGCTCCTCGGCGGCAAGTTTTTCTCGGCCTTCACGCTGACCCTTATTTTGCAGCAGGTCGCCATCGTCGGTATTGTCGGCGCGGCGCAGTCGCTGGTCATCCTGACGGCGGGGATCGATCTGTCGGTTGGCGCGATCATGGTTCTGTCCTCCGTCATCATGGGACAGTTCACCTTCCGTTACGGCTTGCCGGCGGAACTCTCCATTCTCTGTGGCCTTGCCGTCGGCGCATTTTGCGGCTTCATCAACGGTATACTGGTCTCGCGCATGCGCCTGCCGCCCTTCATCGTCACGCTCGGCATGTGGCAGATCGTACTGGCGACCAACTTCCTCTATTCCGCAAACGAGACGATCCGAGCCCAGGATATCGCCCAGCAGGCGCCGATCCTGCAATTCTTCGGCGCCAATATCCGTGTCGGCAGCGCGGTCTTCACCTATGGCGTCATCGCCATGGTTCTGCTTGTCGCCCTGCTCTGGTATGTGCTCAACCGCACCGCCTGGGGCCGCCATCTTTATGCTGTGGGTGACGATCCGGATGCTGCCGAACTTGCCGGCGTCAACGTCAAGCGTATGTTGACCACCGTTTATACCCTGTCCGGCCTCATCTGCGCCTTCGCCGGCTGGGCCTTGATCGGCCGCATCGGCTCGGTTTCGCCGACCGCCGGTCAATTCGCCAATATCGAATCCATTACCGCAGTGGTCATTGGCGGCCTGTCGCTGTTCGGCGGGCGCGGCTCCATCATGGGTATGATCTTCGGTGCCCTGATCGTCGGCGTCTTTTCGCTCGGCCTGAGGCTCATCGGGACAGACCCGCAATGGACCTATCTGTTGATCGGCGTTCTCATCATCATGGCTGTCGCAATCGACCAGTGGATCAGAAAGGTAGCAGGCTGATGGCAAAAGAACCCATTCTCACAGCACGCAATCTCGTCAAACGCTACGGCCGGGTAACCGCCCTCGACCATGCCGATTTTGATCTCTATCCGGGCGAAATCCTCGCTGTCATCGGTGACAATGGCGCCGGCAAATCCTCTCTCATCAAGGCGATTTCCGGTGCGGTGACGCCCGATGAGGGAGAGATCAGGCTGGAAGGCCAGCCCGTGCAGTTCCGCTCGCCCATCGAGGCGCGCAAGGCCGGCATCGAGACGGTCTATCAGAACCTCGCGCTCTCACCGGCACTTTCCATAGCTGACAATATGTTCCTCGGCCGGGAAATCCGCAAAGCCGGCATTCAGGGCAGTCTTTTCCGCGCGCTGGACCGCCCGGCCATGGAAAAATTCGCCCGCGAGAAACTCTCGGAACTCGGCCTGATGACGATCCAGAACATCAATCAGGCGGTGGAAACCCTCTCCGGCGGCCAGCGGCAGGGTGTAGCGGTGGCGCGTGCGGCGGCCTTCGGCTCCAAGGTCGTCATACTCGACGAACCGACGGCGGCGCTTGGTGTCAAGGAAAGCCGGCGCGTTCTGGAGCTTATTCTGGACGTGCGCTCGCGCGGGTTGCCGATCGTTCTCATCTCGCACAACATGCCGCATGTTTTCGAGGTTGCGGATCGCATCCATATCCACCGGCTCGGCAAGCGCCTGTGCGTCATCAATCCGAAGGACTACTCCATGTCCGACGCCGTCGCCTTCATGACCGGCGCCAAGGAAGCGCCGAAGGAAACGCTTGCCGCATGACGCTGAAGCTTGAAACGATCGCCGAGGATGTTCTTCGGCGGGCAGAGGGCAAATCCCGTTTTATCATCGCTATTGCCGGTCCCCCTGGGGCCGGCAAATCCACGCTGGCGGATGCCCTTTGTGACGCTTTGCTCGCACGGGGCGAAACGGCCGCCGTCCTGCCGATGGATGGCTTCCATATGGACAATGGCATACTTGAAGAGCGAGGGCTGCTGTCGCGCAAGGGCGCGCCCGAAACCTTTGACGTGCGTGGTTTTCTCGATATCGTCTTTGCCGTTCGCAAGGGCGGGCAGGAGGTGCTTGTTCCGGTTTTCGACCGCTCCCGCGAAATCGCCATTGCTTCCGCCCGCGCCATCGCGCCTGAGACCCACTTCATCCTGGCTGAAGGCAATTATCTGCTGCTCAACGAGGCGCCTTGGACAGCGCTTTCCGATAACTTCGACCTCACCATTTTCGTTGGACCGTCCGTCGCGGTGCTTGAAGAGAGGCTGCGCAACAGATGGCAGGGCTATGGTCTTGATGCAGCTGCGGTCCACGCCAAGCTGTTTGAAAACGATCTTCCCAACGGCAAAAGGGTGATCGAGAACACCCGCCCCGCCGATATTCACATCGATATCTGGGAATAGATTAACGCTTTCCCGTCCTGTGGCGGCAAGGCGCACTTGTCGTTAAGCCTTTGTTGACCATGTGTTGAATCTTTTTGATCCACAGGGTGGGGCTTTCCTGTGTCTATTCATTGACGTGAAAATTTCCTCATATACTATATGTGGTGTTCGAGGTTCTTCCGATTCGCAAGGATTGGGAGCTAAGACGGGAATTCGGTGCGTAACGCCATTATGGCGAAGCAAGGCCGAAACTGCCCCCGCAACTGTAAGCGGCGAGCATCGTTCCGATTTGGGTCACTGGGGTCAAAAGCCCCGGGAAGGCCGGAACAGATGTTGTGACCCGCAAGTCAGGAGACCTGCCTTGAGCGCAAACGTCCACGGGCGGGGTGTCCGGAAGGAAGGTATGGCGCAAATGAATTGCGTTCGCCCTTTTCTGCCCCCTCCAGAACAAGCTTCGGGGTGAAGTCATGCCAGTGCATTTTTTTAAGTTCCTGCGCTCATCGGCGTAGAGAGTGATCTTACGCGGCCCGGAACATTTTCAGGGACACCGGTTTCCGTCCGGAAATGCGACAAACCCTCTAAGCCGTGCGCCTCACCTGAATGACAGATCCATCCACCCGATTGCGACCGCAATCGGCAATGTTGAGCCGTGTGTAATGCGGCTTCGAAAGGGAAATTATGACCGTCACCGTTTACAGCAAGCCCGCCTGCGTCCAATGCACCGCCACCTATCGCGCGCTGGACCGCATCGGTGTCCCCTATGAGATAGTCGATATTTCTGAAGATGCGGATGCGCTCGATCACGTTCGCGGCCTCGGTTACATGCAGGTTCCCGTGGTCGTCGCCGGCGAACGCCATTGGGCGGGTTTCCGGCCGGATATGATCGGCGCGATCAGCTGAGGCGGCAGCGTGATGGGGCTGATCGTTTATTATTCCAGCCGCTCTGAAAACACGCATCGTTTCCTTCTGAAGCTCGAGCGGCGCTTGTTTCGCCTGCCGCTCGGTGCTGAGGATGACGTGCCTCAGGTGTCGGAGCCCTATGTGCTCGTTACCCCCACCTATGGCGGCGGCGGTATGAAAGGGGCAGTGCCGAAGCCGGTCATCCGGTTTTTGAACGAGCCCTCCAACCGAAATCTCATTCGCGGTGTCATCGCGGCGGGCAACACGAATTTTGGCGCAGCTTTCGCATCCGCCGGAGATATCGTCTCGCGCAAATGCGCAGTGCCGTTTCTCTATCGCTTCGAGCTTCTCGGCACGGAGGAAGATGTCGCCAACGTCAAACATGGATTGGAACGATTTTGGACACGCTAACCTCGAGCGCGCTGCGCAAGGACGCCAAACAGCCGGCAGCCACAACTCAGAAACCGCTCGAAGCGGCTCTGGACTATCATGCGCTGAACGCGATGCTGAACCTTTACGACGAGAACGGGAAAATCCAGCTCGACAAGGATCGCCTGGCCGCCCGGCAATATTTCCTTCAGCACGTCAACCAGAACACCGTCTTTTTTCATAACCTCAGGGAAAAGCTCGATTATCTCGTGACGGAGGGCTATTACGAGCAGGAGGTGCTGGACCAGTACTCCTTCAATTTCGTTCGAGATCTCTATGACGAGGCCTATGCCCGGAAATTCCGTTTTCCGACCTTTCTCGGTGCCTTCAAATATTACACCTCTTATACGCTGAAGACCTTCGACGGAAAACGCTATCTGGAGCGTTACGAGGACCGCGTCTGCATGGTGGCGCTGGCTCTGGCGCGCGGCGATGAGCAGCTTGCCCGCGACCTGATGGACGAGATCATTTCCGGCCGCTTCCAGCCGGCAACCCCGACATTCCTCAACGCCGGCAAAAAGAGCCGTGGTGAACTGGTCTCATGTTTTCTGCTGCGTGTGGAAGACAATATGGAAAGCATTGGCCGCTCCATCAATTCGGCGCTGCAGCTTTCGAAGCGCGGCGGCGGCGTGGCGCTGTCCCTGACCAATATTCGCGAATTCGGAGCGCCGATCAAGCAGATCGAAAACCAGTCTTCCGGCGTCATTCCTGTCATGAAGCTATTGGAAGACAGCTTTTCCTACGCCAACCAGCTCGGTGCGCGTCAGGGTGCCGGCGCAGTCTATCTGCATGCCCACCACCCTGACATCATGCGCTTCCTCGATACCAAGCGCGAAAACGCCGACGAAAAAATCCGCATCAAGACCCTGTCGCTCGGGGTGGTTATCCCTGACATCACCTTCGAACTCGCCCGCAACAACGAGGATATGTACCTGTTCTCGCCCTATGACGTGGAGCGGGTATATGGCGTGCCGTTGACCGAGATTTCTGTCAGCGAAAAATATCACGAGATGGTCGCCGATAGCCGCATCCGCAAGAAGAAGATCAAGGCGCGCGAATTCTTCCAGGTGATCGCCGAGATCCAGTTCGAAAGCGGTTACCCATACATCATGTTTGAGGATACGGTGAACCGCGCCAATCCGGTCGCCGGCCGTATCAGCATGAGCAATCTCTGCTCGGAAATCCTGCAGGTCAGCGAGGCAAGCGAATTTAATGCAGATTTGTCCTACAGCCATATGGGCAAGGATATTTCCTGCAATCTCGGCTCGCTGAACATCGCCTCGGCGATGGATTCGGCCGATTTCGGCAAGACGATCGAGACCTCCATCCGGGCGCTGACGGCAGTGTCGGACATGAGCCACATTTCCTCCGTTCCTTCGGTGGAAAAGGGCAATGATGCGAGCCACGCCATCGGGCTTGGCCAGATGAACCTGCACGGTTATCTGGCGCGCGAACGCATCTTCTATGGTTCTGAAGAAGGCGTCGATTTCACCAATATCTATTTCTACACCGTGACCTATCACGCCATCCGCGCCAGCAACCGTCTTGCCGTGGAACGGGGCCAGAGCTTCAAGGGCTTTGAGAATTCCAAATATGCCTCGGGCGACTATTTCGACAAATATACCGACCGGGAATGGTTGCCCGCGACGGAAAAGGTCCGTGAGCTGTTCGAAAAAGCCGGCATTGCCATTCCAACGCAGGAAGACTGGCAGGCGTTGAAGCAGGACGTGATGGCATCGGGCCTCTATAACCAGAACCTTCAGGCCGTACCGCCAACCGGTTCGATCTCCTATATCAACCACTCCACCTCTTCCATTCATCCGATCGTCTCGAAGATCGAAATCCGTAAAGAGGGCAAGATCGGCCGCGTTTATTACCCGGCTTCCTATCTCTCGAACGACAATCTCGAATATTATCAGGATGCCTATGAAATCGGCCCGGAAAAGATCATCGATACCTATGCTGCCGCCACCCAGCATGTCGACCAGGGCCTGTCGTTGACGCTGTTCTTCCGCGATACGGCGACCACGCGCGATATCAACCGCGCGCAGATCTACGCTTGGAAGAAGGGCATCAAGACCATCTATTACATCCGTTTGCGCCAGATGGCGCTGGAAGGCACGCAGGTTCAGGGCTGCGTTTCCTGCACGCTCTGAATTGAGGGACAAGACAATGAACATCGCCGTAAAACCCGCGTCCCGCATCCGCGCGGTCAACTGGAACCGCATTGAGGACGACAAGGACCTCGAAGTCTGGAACCGTTTGACCTCGAATTTCTGGCTGCCGGAAAAGGTGCCGCTTTCCAACGACATCCCCTCCTGGGGAACGCTGAAGCCGGAAGAACAGAAACTGACGATCCGTGTCTTCACTGGCCTGACCTTGCTCGACACCATCCAGAACGGTGTCGGCGCCGTGCGCCTGATGGAGGATTCGGCAACGCCGCATGAGGAGGCGGTGCTTTCCAACATCTCCTTCATGGAGGCCGTGCACGCCCGCTCCTATTCCTCGATCTTTTCGACGCTTTGCCTCACGCCTGACGTTGACGACGCCTATCGCTGGTCGGAAGAAAACGAGTTCCTGCAGCGCAAATCCGCGCTCATCATGCGTGAATATGACAGCGGCGATCCGCTGAAGAAGAAGATCGCCAGCGTGTTTCTGGAAAGCTTCCTGTTCTATTCCGGCTTCTACCTGCCGATGTTCTGGTCAAGCCGCGCCAAGCTCACCAATACGGCGGATCTTATCCGTCTGATCATCCGCGACGAGGCCGTGCATGGCTATTATATCGGCTATAAGTTCCAGCGGGCGCTGGAGCGTCTGGACGAGGCGAAAAAACAGGAAATCAAGGATTTCGCCTTCGATCTCCTGCTCGAACTTTACGATAACGAGGCGAAATATACCGAAGACCTCTATGACGGCGTCGGCCTGACGGAGGACGTCAAACAGTTCCTGCATTACAATGCCAACAAGGCCCTGATGAATCTGGGTTATGAGGCGCTGTTTCCGGCCGAGGCCTGCCGGGTCAATCCGGCGATCCTCTCAGCGCTTTCTCCGAATGCTGATGAAAACCACGACTTCTTCTCGGGTTCCGGCTCATCCTATGTCATCGGTAAGGCTGTTGCCACTGAAGATGAAGACTGGGATTTCTGAAACCAGAGGCCGGGAAGAACCCGCAGAAACTACTGCGGGTTCACCACCTGGCTCGCAAGGCGGAAGGGGCTGGATACGGTCGCGCCGATCGCATCGAAAACGAAGGCACCCGCACTGTTGATGTCGCCGCCGCGTCTGCTTGATTCCAGCTGCGGCACCATCGAGGCCAGAGCGGCATAGCGGTCATGGTTGAGCGGATCGGAAGCCTCGAGTTTGGAAATGTCGATGAACTGCACGCCCTCCTTCAGGGCAGCTTCCTGTACCTGCGGGTCGGTCACGTCAAGTGCTCCGATACGAGTGACATCGGCGCCCAAAATGGAAGATGCTTTCAGGGCGCGGTCGTCCTTGGAAACGAGAACGGTGAGCGGCGGGTTGAGCCGGCCGACCACCTCTATCTGTTTGCGAAACACATCGGCATCGATATCAGGTGCTGCCAGCACCACCTGCAGCTTGGCGATCACGTCGTTCCTGCCCTGCAAGCGCAACTGCCGCAGCGCTTCCATGACCAGCCAGCCACCCATGCTGTGGCCAAACACGACAACGTTTTTTCGCGGTGTCTGTCGGGTAAGGTCGATCAGAACACCAGCCAGCGCATCGCGCGAAAAGGTCGCCGATTCCTTGTCGGCCACATAACCGGTGACGTTGGCCTGCGACGGCCAGGAGAACACCAGCGGCACGCCATCCATCTTGGCATCGGCAGCCATCTGCGTCGCGCGGAACAGCGCTTCCTGATAGCTGTAATTGTAACCATGCACAAAAAGCGCGATCTGCTTGCCGGACCGGGCGACGTCGCCAAGATCGGCATTGAAGCGCGGCTTCGTCAGCATATCGGCCCGGGTGACGACAAAATCCTTGTTCGGATCCGGCTTGCCGTTGGCCCACTCGATTTTTCCGCTTTTATGAGTGGGAGGAATGGAAATGTCGAAGCTTGCGTAATTCGGCTGCATCGCCCGCTCCGTGCCAAAACCCTTTTTCGCGTCGGTGTTTTTCTCCCGTGTGCTCACCACATAGGCCGTCACGATTTTCGTGCCATGGGCCTTGGTGTTTATGGCCTGCAGCACGTCCGCCCCCGGCCTGCCTGCACAGGATGAAAGAAGACCGAGAGTGAGAAACAGCGAAAAGATCAGGCGCATGAATGGGCTACCGATGATAAGGAATGGCTCATAAATAACCGGCCGTCCAAAAAGTTGCTACTGGAGAATGAATTGCCTTGCTGTGACGGTCTTTAATGCGGATGGGCATTCCCCTTCTTGCCATCCGGCCATGTTCGTTTTAGGCCGTACAGATGACGAACAAGGTGTCGCTTTTACGGCTGAAACTCACGGACTTCCGCAACTATGCGGCGGCGGCGCTCACGCTTGATGATCGCCATGTTGTGCTGACAGGCGATAATGGCTCCGGTAAGACCAATCTGCTGGAGGCCGTCTCGTTTCTTTCACCCGGCAGGGGCCTTCGCCGGGCCACCCTGTCCGATGTTACCCGCGTCGGAGCGGAGGCCACCGGTTTCTCGATCTTTGCCGATGTCGAAGGCATGGATGGCGAAGTTGCCATCGGCACCGGGATTGAAGGTGATGGCGAAGTGGTGTCGCGTCGCCTGCGGCTGAACGGCACGTCGGTAAAATCCGTCGACGAACTGACCGATCATTTGCGCGTGTTGTGGCTGACGCCGGCCATGGACGGCCTCTTCACCGGCTCGTCATCGGATCGCCGGCGTTTTCTCGACCGGCTGGTGCTGTCGCTTGACCCCGCGCATGGCAGGCGGGCAAGCGATTTCGAAAAGGCCATGCGCGGCCGTAACCGGCTGCTTTCGGAAGGCCGTTTCGATCCTGTCTGGCTGGATGGTATCGAAAAGCAGATGGCGGAACTCGGCATTTCCATGGCGGTTGCCCGTTATGAAATGCTTGGCCTTTTGAAGACCCTGATCGAAGGGCGGGCCGGCAACGCTGCTTTCCCCTCGGCGGCGCTTTCGCTTTCCGGTTTCATGGATGACGGGCTTAATCGCCCGGCGGTCGATCTGGAAGATGAATATAGGCTTATGTTGCGCGATGGCCGGTATCGGGACGCGGCTGCAGGCCGCACGCTGGATGGCCCGCACCGCGTTGATCTCTTCGTGCGCCACGCGGAAAAGAACATGGAAGCGGAACGCTGTTCAACCGGAGAGCAGAAGGCGTTGCTGGTCGGGCTGGTGCTTGCACATGCGCAGCTGACCGCCAATATGACTGGCCATGCGCCCATTCTGCTCTTGGACGAAATCGCCGCTCATCTGGATGAGGGCAGACGGGCCGCTTTGTTCGATCTCATTCACGCACTCGGCGGTCAGAGTTTCATGACCGGAACGGATGCGGCCATGTTTTCCGCCCTTGGCGAGCGGGCGCAGTTCTTCAATGTTTCCCACGGGAGCGTCACGGGATGACGATAGAGAGATGGAGGGCGAGATGGAACCGCTGAGCCCGGAAGAAATCGAACGCTACAAGCGCCACATCCTGCTGCCGGAAATCGGCGGTGCAGGCCAGCAGCGGTTGAAGGCGGCGCGCGTGCTGGTCATTGGCGCGGGCGGTCTCGGCGCGCCCGTCCTTCATTATCTTGCCGCCGCCGGTGTCGGCACGCTCGGTATGATCGATGACGATGTGGTTTCCCTGTCCAACCTCCAGCGGCAGGTGATCCACGATAGCGGCACCATCGGTGAGCTGAAAACGCAAAGTGCCCGCAAGGCCATCGCCCGGCTCAATCCACATGTCCGCACGCTGGTTTATGAGGAGCGCTTTTCGCAGGTCTGGGCGCATGACCATCTGCCCTCCTTCGATCTGCTGATCGATGGTTCGGATAATTTCGATACGCGTTATGCCGCCGCCGATGCAGCGGAAGCGGCGAAGAGACCGTTGGTCACCGGCGCCGTCGGCCGTTTCGATGGCTCGGTTACCGTCTTGAAACCCTATGCGATCAACGCAGAAGGCACTCTGTTGCCGGGTTATCGTGATCTGTTTCCCGAGCCGCCGCCGCAGGGTCTCATTCCCAATTGTGCGGAAACCGGCATCGTCGGCGCGCTGACCGGGGTTATCGGCACCCTCATGGCCATGGAGGCGATCAAGGTGATCACCGGTGCCGGTGAGCCGCTGATCGGTCGCCTGCTGCTTTATGATGCGCTGTCGGCCCGTTTCGAAACCGTGCGTTACAAACGCCGGCCGGCCGGAAAGAAACCATGATCCGGATCGCAAGGGTTGGGGAGGAATTCGATCGCTGGCAGGACTTGCTGGCGCTCATCATGGCGTCCTTCGCCTATATGGATGGTGTCATCGATCCGCCATCCTCGGCCCATCGCCTGACACTCGAAAATCTTGCCGAAAAGGCGAGGGCGGAGATTGCGTTCGTGGCGCTTGATGGTGATGAGCTGCTGGGCTGCCTGTTTTGCCGGCCGGAGCCGCCGGCCTGTCTTTATGTCGGCAAGCTGTGCGTTTCCCCGAAAGCGCAGGGAAAGGGCATCGGCAGGATGCTGCTTGAAAGAGCCGAAACAGTGGCCGGCGAATTGGCGCTGCCGGCACTACGCTTGGAAACACGCATCGAACTTGGCGCCAATCACGCCAAATTCGCCGCCTGGGGTTTCGTCAGGACCGCTGAAAATGCCCATGCCGGTTATGATCGCACGACCTCGATTGAAATGACGAAATTCCTCGGTTGAGGCCGTCCAGCCTTTGCGGCAAAGCCGGCATTGCGAACCGGCCTATCGCAGAAGGCCGGATTGCAGCATTTGCGAGATAAAGACCGCGGAAACGCGGTCGATGCCCGTCTCGGGCTGAACGTCGCCTGATCCGACCCGCCAGACGCGCTTGTCCGCTCCGCTGACGAGCTGGATTTCCGTCGTGATCTTATGCGTCACCGGTGCTGCCATCGCGGCTTCCGCCATCTGTTTCATAAGGTCCGCAGACGGCATGCGGCCACCGTCGCCGAGGTCATCCGGCTTTGCGCCAGCTTTCAGCTTTCTGAAGGCTGGCTCGGCATCTGCAACGACGCAGTTCATCTTAATCCGCGCCAGGAACGCACGTGTGGGCAATTGCGCTCCGATGCGTGCTGGTTCAGCCAGGCAGCGCGCGCGCTTCGTGCTTGCCACCCACAGCTTTGCAAACTGGTTCTGCTGTTCGCTTGTGGTCCCCTTTGGCGCGTTGGAACCCTTGTATTTAAGCTGCCAGGCGACCGGATCTGTAACCAGTTCCATATCGACGTAACGCGGGCCGCTATCCGGAGAACCCCATTCTTTATCCAGTCGAACCATGCTGCCGCGATCAAAATTCAGCCAGGCACGATAATAGAGTTCCGCTGTCTCTTCGGGCGAGAGTGAAGCGGCCCGGACGGGGCTGCTGCCCAGAACAAGCAAGGTGGACATGAGCAGCAAAAACTTCACCGGAGTTCCCATTGACCTTCCCCCACGCGATAATCAGACGATGACTTCTTTAGCTGACTTAACTACGCCCCGGCAGCACCCGGTTCGGCGGACGGTGTCCATCGAACAGCGTGCGGATGTTGATGATGACCTTGTCGCCCATTTCGATGCGGCCTTCGATCGTCGCAGATCCCATATGCGGAAGCAGAACGACCTTGCCTTCCTTGGCGAGCTTGATGAGCTTGGGGTTCACCGCAGGCTCATTCTCATAGACATCGAGACCGGCGCCGGCGATTTTTCCTTCGCGCAGGCACTGGATCATCGCGGCCTCATCGATGATATCGCCGCGCGCAGTATTGACGATGTAGCTGGTTGGCTGCATCAGCGCCAGCCGCCGCGCCGAGATCAGGTGGTAGGTCGCGGGCGTCGAGGGGCAATTGACGGAGACAATATCCACCCGTGCCAGCATCTGGTCGAGGCTGTCCCAATAGGTTGCCTCAAGCTCCGCCTCCGTCGCGGGGTTGACGCGTTTGCGGTTGTGATAATGAATGGAAAGGCCGAACGCCTTGGCGCGCCGCGCAACCGCAGTTCCGATGCGGCCCATGCCGACAATACCGATGCGCTTGCCGGAAATGCGCCGCCCCAGCATCCAGGTCGGCGACCAGCCAAGCCACTCATCCGAGCCATTGGCAAGCACGCGCGTGCCTTCGATCATGCGGCGCGGCACGGCCAGCACCAGCGCCATGGTGATATCGGCGCTGTCTTCGGTCAGCACATTCGGTGTATTGGTAACGGTAATGCCCTTTCGGGCTGCGGCGTCCACATCCACATGGTCGATGCCATTGGAGAAGCTGGCGATCAACTTCAGTTGCGGCCCCGCCTGTTCGATCATCGCGGCGGTGATGCGGTCGGTCACGGTCGGCACCAGCACGTCCACCCGCTGCATGGCGGCGACAAGCTCCGCCTCGCTGCGCGGCGTATCGTCGATATTCAGTTCGGCATCGAAGAGTTCGCGCATTCTGGTCTCGACGACGTCAGGCAATTTGCGGGTGATATAGACTGTCGGTCTCTTCTTGTGGGTCATCGTTTGCCGCTGCCTTGTTCAGAAGTCATTAACCAGAAAGAGCGATAATTTCTTTCAATCAGGGCGTTTCTACCAGACCCGCCGGCGAAGACAAACAAAACTCGCCGAGGCTCGAGGCATGTGGAAACGAGCCTCCTCGAATATCATCCGGTTTGCAGAAGGCGGGAAACGGAAATGGGCATGCGCAGTGTGGTTTCTATCGTTTGCATTGCATTGTCTTTGGGCCTCTTCGGTGCGGCAACTGAAGCCATGGCGCAGGGTGCCGCAAAAGGCGCCAGCGGCCTGCCTCTGCCGCGTTTCGTCAGCCTGAAATCCAAGCGCGTTAATATGCGCATCGGCCCCAGCACGGATTACGCCGTGTCATGGATGTATCTGAAATCGGGAATGCCTGTCGAAATCATCCAGGAATATGAAAACTGGCGGCGCATCCGTGATGCCGATGGCACGGAAGGCTGGGTCAACCAGGCGCTGCTGTCCGGCGAGCGCACCGCCGTCGCCGCGCCATGGATGCGCGGCAAGGGCAAGGAAGTTTACGTCAACATGCGCCGCGAAGCGCAGTCTGGTGCTTCGGTCATCGCCCGGCTGGAGCCGGGCGTCGTCTTCAGGATCGGTGAATGCAATGGCGACTGGTGCCGCGCCGAGGCCGGTCAGGCCTCGGGCTGGGTTTCGCAGGGCGAAATCTGGGGTGCCTACCCCGGTGAGGCCTTTAAATAAGGCCGTGCTTTGCGCCGAGCGCCTTGAGCGATGACATCGGGCGCGGCCCTACCTGCTGAATGACGGCCGCGGCCGCGAGGCAGCCGAGCTTGCCGCAATCTTCGAGCGACCGGTCCTGCGTATAACCGAACAGGAAACCGGCGGCGAAGAGATCGCCTGCGCCTGTCGTGTCGACCACGTCATGCACGGGATAGGCCTCTACCTTCACGCGTTCCGTACCGCGCAGGATAACGGCACCTTCTTCGCTCATTGTCACCGCCGCGATCTTGCAGTCGGCGGCAATTTTCGTCAGCGCCAGCTCGAAATCGTCGGTCTCGTAAAGCGAAAGCGCTTCCTGCTTGTTGGCGAAAACAATATCCACCGTGCCGGAGCGCATCAGGTCGAGAAATTCTTCGCGGTAACGGCCGACGCAGAAACTGTCGGACAGCGTCATGGAAACTTCGCGGCCGTTTTCATGCGCAATGCGGGCGCATTCGCGAATGGCGTCCTTGGCGCGCGGCGGATCCCACAGGTAACCTTCGAAATAGGTGACCTTGGTCTGCGCCACGACGTCGTCTTCGACGTCTTCAGGGCCGAGATCGACGCAGGCGCCGAGATAGGTGTTCATCGAACGCTCGCCATCTTCGGTCACGAAGATCATCGAACGGGCGGTCGGCGGGAAGGTGCCTTCCGGTTTCGTTTCGAAATAGACGCCCTGCGCGCGGATATCGTGCTGGAAGATTTCTCCGAGCTGGTCTTCGGCGACCTTGCCGAAATAGGCAGCCTTGCCGCCGAAATTCGCCACGCCCGCCGCAGTGTTACCCGCGCTGCCGCCGGAGGCTTCGAGAGCCGGTCCCATCAGCGAATAAAGCAATTCGGCGCGTTCCGCATCGATGAGGTTCATCGCGCCTTTGGTAATGGCATTGTCGTTGAGGAAGCGGTCATCGCAGCGGGAGATGATGTCGACGATGGCATTGCCGACAGTCAGTACGTCGAATTTCGTCATGGGGCCCTATCCAGTTCGCACGAGGCGTGTGCGTATTTTCAAACGGTCTTAAACATTTCTGGCGGCAAGAAAAGCCCAAAGGGAAAATACGCGGTTCTCCGCAAAGAGGAGGAAACGCGTCATCTGCCTGTAATGTGGTTAAGCTATTGCTCCTTGCAGAGCAAAAGGTGTGTGAATGCATACCGGAATGGAAGACATGATGGTCTTCTGGCTCAACCGTTATCTCCGCCACGGATGTACTGGCGGCGTATAACGGACATAAAAGGCGGGGGAAACCCCGCTTTTTCTTTGCGCTGACGCCGCGGAATGCGGGGTTATGGGCAGCGAAGACCATTCCCGGTGACGGCGCTTGACCGGTCTGGCTCCCGCGGCATGCGATCCGCAATCGGGCGAAAACAAAGACGCTCAACGTTTTCGCGATTCCATTCCGGCGGAAAACGCTCTAAAGCGGAGTATCTCCCGCAAAGCCGCGAAAGCTTTCCCTTCATGTCTGCCGTTGCCGCTAACGTCGCTCCGATTTTCATTCTCATCCTGATCGGCTGGCTTACAGTCAAGGCTGGTCTGTTCCGTGCCGATGCCGGCGAAATTCTCAGCGATTTCGTGTTCAAGATCGCCGTGCCGACACTGATCTTTCGCACGCTTGCGGAAGCGAATTTCCACGGTGCGTCGCCCTTCCGGCTCTGGATCACCTATTTCGCCGGCGTGGCCGTCACATGGACAATCGGACATATCGTCACCCGTTACGTCTTCAAGCAGGATGTGCGTATCGCCGTCATTGCCGGGATTTCCTCGGCCTTCGCCAACAATATCTTCATCGGCCTGCCACTCGTCGGCCGGTCCGTTGGCGATGAGGGATTGGTGGCGCTTTCCATTCTGCTGGCCATCCACCTGCCTGTCATGATGATTGCCGGCACGATCCTCATGGAGAACGCCACGCACAAGGCGGTCGGGGGTGAAAAGCGAAGCATGGCTGCGGTCTTCAAGCAGGTCGGTCGTAACCTCGTTACCAATCCGCTGGTGATTGGCCTGGCGATTGGCCTTTCGACCAATGTTTCAGGTGTGACGCTGACGCCCATCCTCAAAACCGTGGTCGATCAGATTGCTTCGATGGCAGGGCCAGCGGCGCTCATCTCGCTCGGCATGGCGCTGACGAAATACACCATTCGCGGCAATCTGGGGATCGCTGTTACCATGACAGTGTTCAAACTGCTGCTCTTGCCCGCCTGCGTGTGGGCCATGGGCCACGCTCTCGGCCTCAGCCGGGAATGGACGGCGGCCCTTGTGCTCACCTCGTCGGTGCCGACGGGGGTGAATGCATGGCTGATCGCCAATCGCTTCGGCATCGGCCATAGCGTCGCGGCCTCCACCATCAGCATTTCCACGGCGACCGGCGTTCTTTCCGTGTCGCTGTGGGCATGGCTGCTGAGCTGACCGCCCTGCTGAATTGATTATTTCTGGGCGCTGAGGATCTTGAAGCGGGCGTTACGGCACACCTCTGCGCTGCTGCGGAATTCCGTCGCGAGCACCGGCTCATAGGGCATGCCGCGATTGGCAACCATCAACAGCCTTCCGCCGCTGCGAAGCGCGCCGGCGGCAGCCTTGATGAACGCCTGGCCGAGAGCGGGCTCCGCCGCCTGTCCCGCCGCGTGGAAAGGCGGGTTCATGATGATGAGGTCGTATTTTTCCTTCGGCGGCTCGTTAGCCAGATCCTGCCAGAAGAAACGTGCCGTCAGCCGCGGATTGTTTTCAAGAAGATTAGTCTTGGCAAATTCAAGCGCATTCCAGTCCGCTTCAAAAAGATCGATACGGGCGGTGCGCGGCGATTTTTCCGCCAGCATCACCGAAAGATAACCCCAGCCCGCGCCAAAATCGGCGGCGTTGCCGTCAAAATCGGTCGGCAGGCGCGATGCCAGAAGCTCCGAACCGTCATCGACGCGGTCGTGCGAGAACATGCCGGGCAGGGCGGTGAAGCGGCCTTCGACCGTCACGGGCTTTTGGGCAAGCTTCGAGAGAGCCGAGGAAACATCGTCCGGACGTTTAAACCAAAGCGCGACACCATGGTATTTTGGCGTCGAGTCGGCCTCGATGCCAAGCTTTGCCAGCGTCTTGCGCAGCGTCACGATACCGTCTTCCTTCGATCCCGCCGCGACGATCAGGCCGCCGGCTTTCACGCGTGACAGTGCTTCCGCGACGCGGTTTTCGTTCTCGCCACGATGTTTGCCGCACAGCAAAAGCGCCGCATCGTAGTCCTCGCCCGAAACGTCCGGGGTGACCTGCGCGCCTTGCGCCTGCAGAGCCCGGTAAAGTGGCCGAAGGTGCTGAACGGCAATAATCTCCGCGTCAAAACCATCCAGCCTCGGGCCGGCCTCCGCTCCCAGAAACAGAATGCGTTCGCCCTCTTTCGGCATATCGAGCATTTCTGCGGCAAAGGGGTGGAAAAGGGTTTTAACAGCGTCGCGGCTCATGGGAGCGTCCTTAGAGCATTTCCAGGAAAAGCGGGACTGCTTTTACAATCTGGACAATGCGTTAAATCAAAGAGTTAGATCGATTTGGCGGTGAGCCAAGGGGATCTAAGCGGGATAGAAAAAAGGCGCGGGAAAAACCCGCGCCTCGATAGGGTCTGGCGGCGCGGCCTTATTCGGCAGCGGCTTCGCCGTCTTCCTTCTTCTTGTCGGCAGCGACTTCCTGGCCGGTTGCCTGGTCGACAACCTTCATGGAGAGGCGAACCTTGCCACGCTCATCGAAGCCCATCAGCTTGACCCAGACCTTGTCGCCTTCCTTGACGACGTCGGAGGTCTTGGCAACACGCTCGGAAGCGAGCTGCGAGATGTGGACGAGGCCGTCGCGGGCGCCGAAGAAGTTGACGAAAGCGCCGAAGTCAGCGGTCTTGACGACCGTACCTTCGTAGATGGCGCCGACTTCCGGTTCAGCAACGATCGAGTGGATCCACTTGCGGGCCGCTTCGATTTCCTTGCCGGAAGAAGAAGCGATCTTGACGGTGCCGTCGTCCTCGATGTTGATCTTGGCGCCGGTCTTTTCGACGATTTCGCGAATGACCTTGCCGCCGGAGCCGATGACTTCACGAATCTTGTCGACCGGAATGTTCATGACTTCGATGCGCGGTGCGAATTCGCCGAGCTGGCTGCGGCTCTCGGTGATGGCATTGGCCATTTCGCCGAGAATGTGCTTGCGGCCACCCTGTGCCTGCTCGAGAGCGATCTTCATGATCTCTTCGGTGATACCGGCGATCTTGATGTCCATCTGCAGCGAGGTGATGCCGTCGGCCGTACCCGCAACCTTGAAGTCCATGTCGCCGAGGTGGTCTTCGTCGCCGAGGATGTCGGAGAGAACAGCAAAGCGCTCGCCTTCGAGGATGAGGCCCATGGCGATGCCGGCAACCGGCTTTGCCAGCGGAACGCCGGCGTCCATCAGTGCGAGCGAGGTGCCGCAAACCGTTGCCATCGACGAAGAGCCGTTGGACTCGGTGATTTCGGAAACGACGCGCAGCGTGTAAGGGAACTGTTCCGCAGTCGGCAGCATCGGACGGATCGCGCGCCATGCGAGCTTGCCGTGACCGATTTCGCGACGGCCCGGGGAGCCCATGCGGCCTGTTTCACCAACCGAATAGGGCGGGAAGTTGTAATGCAGCAGGAAGCGTTCCTTGTACATGCCGGTCAGGCTGTCGACATACTGCTCGTCTTCGCCGGTGCCGAGCGTCGCAACAACGATCGCCTGGGTTTCACCGCGGGTGAACAGAGCCGAACCGTGCGTGCGCGGCAGCAGGCCGACTTCCGAAATGATCGGACGAACGGTCGACAGGTCGCGGCCGTCGATGCGGCTCTTGGTGTCGAGAACGTTCCAGCGAACGATCTTCGCCTGCAGGTGCTTGAAGACCGCGCCGATTTCTTCCGGGCTGTACTTGGCTTCGCCTTCTTCCGGCAGGAAGTGCGCCTTGACCTTCGCCTTCACGGCGTCGACGGCAGCGTAACGGGCAGCCTTTTCGGTGATCTTGTAGGCGGCACGCAGTTCGGTTTCAGCCAGGGCCAGCATTTCGTTTTCGAGCGCGGAGAAATCCTCCGGTTCGAATTCGCGGGGTTCCTTGGCGGCAACTTCGGCGAGCTTGATGATCGCGTCGATAACCGGCTGGAAGCCCTTGTGGCCGAACATGACGGCGCCGAGCATGACGTCTTCGTTGAGTTCCTTGGCTTCCGATTCCACCATCAGAACGGCGTCCTGCGTACCGGCAACAACCAGATCCAGAACCGATTCATCCATCTCATCGAGATGCGGGTTCAGAACGTATTCGCCGTTGATGTAGCCAACGCGCGCGCCGCCGACCGGACCCATGAAAGGAATGCCGGACAGTGTAAGCGCAGCAGATGCGGCAACCATCGACAGAACGTCCGGATCATTTTCCAGATCGTGCTGAATGACCGTGACGACAACCTGCGTGTCGTTCTTGTAACCTTCAGGGAAAAGCGGGCGGATCGGACGGTCGATCAGGCGGGAAACCAGAGTTTCCTTTTCTGAAGGACGACCTTCGCGCTTGAAATAGCCGCCGGGGATCTTGCCGGCAGCGTAGGTCTTTTCCTGGTAGTTGACGGTCAGCGGGAAGAAGTCCTGGCCGGGCTTCGGAGACTTTGCGGAAACCACGGTCGCGAGAACCATCGTCTCGCCGTAGGTTGCGATGACGGCGCCATCAGCCTGACGGGCAACCTTGCCGGTCTCAAGCTTCAGCGGGCGGCCTGCCCATTCGATTTCCACGGAGTGCTTATTGAACATATCTTGTCCTTGTTTGTACTTGCCCGCCTTATGGGGGCAAAGAACGACGCAATCACGGGCAAGACAGCGGGAGGCTTTCGAGGCGCAAGCATCCGGCAATCCTGCCCCATGACAGGTCTGCGGTTGAAAAGGCGGCACCGGCCCATCCGGGGCTACCTTATCCGTCCGGGGACCACATCTGCGGCAAACGCCCGGAAATTCATGCGGCCTTCAAAAGGCCCAATATAAAAACCGGCGGGTGTCGTTGTGAAACCCGCCGGATAAGGTTTTAGCGGCGAATGCCGAGAGCACCGATCAGCTTGGTGTAACGGGCTTCGTCCTTCTTCTTCAGATAGTCGAGAAGCGAACGACGGCTCGAAACCAGCGTCAGAAGGCCACGACGGGAGTGGTTGTCCTTCTTGTGGTCCTTGAAGTGACCGGTGAGGTTGTTGATCCGCTCGGTCAGGATTGCGACCTGAACTTCCGGAGAACCGGTGTCACCTGCCTTGGTGGCATATTCCGTGATGAGGGCGGCTTTGCGCTCTGCAGTAATCGACATCGTACGATCCTTTCTTGTTTTTAAGGAAAAACGGGGACGCCTAGAGCCGGGATGTCGTCCAGCTCTGGCCATTCAGCAGCATAGGCAAAGCCCAAGCTGGCGCTGCCTATAAACTATTCCGGGTACAATTGAAAGAGGTGATTGACTGGGCCTCGCGGAGCATTTCCAGGAAAACCATGTGCGTTTTTCCGTCCAGAAACACATGAAGACAGCTTATTTCAGCCAAAAACCCGCTTCGGCCGAAACTCTCCCTCACCGATCTCGCCAATCGCGACCAGCTTGCCCTGCGCGGTGGCATAGGCTTCCGGATGATTGGCCGGCGCGTCACGCCCGCGCAGCAGGATGGGGTTGCCCATCTTCAGCCGGTGCGCCTGATCGTCGTTGATGATAAGATGCGGAAGCGAGGAAAGCGCCTGCGCCGTGTCGATCAGAAAGGCATCCAGCGCCTCGACCCGCTCGTCGCGGTCTTCTATGGCTTCCAGCGCCGTCAGTGTTTCAAGCGGCACCATCATGTCTTCGCCGAAGGGGGCGACCATGGTACGGCGCAACTGCGAAATATGGCCGAAACAGCCGAGATCGCTTCCCATGTCGCGCGCAAGCGCTCGCACATAAGTGCCCTTGCCGCATTCCACTTCAAAATGCGCGGTATCGGCATCGGGGCAGGCGAGCAGCGTCAGGCGGTGAATTTCCACCTCGCGTGCCGGGATTTCCACCGTCTCGCCATCGCGCGCCAGATCATAGGCGCGCTCGCCGGCAATCTTGATCGCGGAAAATTGCGGCGGTGTCTGCAGGATCACACCGGTATAATTGGGCAGAAGATCGCGGATCGCCTGTTCGTCCGGGCGCTGGTCGGAGGAATTGACGACCTCGCCTTCCAGATCGTCGGTTGCGCGCTGCTCACCCCAGGTGACGGTAAATTCGTAGATTTTACGGCCGTCCATGACGTAAGGCACAGTCTTGGTGGCGTCGCCGAGGGCGATCGGCAACATGCCGGAAGCCAGCGGATCGAGCGTTCCGGCATGGCCTGCCTTCTGGGCGTTGAACAGCCACTTGATCTTGGAAACGGCTTCGGTGGAACCGAAATCAAGTGGCTTGTCGAGGATGAGCCAGCCCGAGATCGGACGGCCCTTGGGTTTGCGGTGCTGCTGTTTACGTGGTTTGGACATGCTTCAGTTCTGTTCGTCGTCTTTTTCGTTTGAAGGTCCAAGATCGCGCTGCACCTCCGGTGACCGCAGGAGTGCGTCGATCTTCTGGTAATTGTCGAAACTCGTATCGTCGCGAAAGCGCAGTTCCGGCATGTACTTCATTTGTCGCAGTTGCGGACCGAGACGGCCGCGCATGAATTTCGCATGACGGTTCAGCGCGCTGATGATGTCGGTGTGATCGGCAACGCCAAGCGGCGTCACGTAAGCTGTCGCGATCTTGAGATCGGGCGACATGCGTACTTCCGAGATGGAAATGACGGTGCCTTCGATCAGATCGTCGCGGACTTCGCCGCGCTGAAGAATTTGGGTAAGGGCGGCGCGCACCTGTTCGCCAACACGCAGCATGCGTTGCGAAGGGGCCGATGATGTTGCTTTTGCCATGGGTAATGCCTCAAACGGAGCGAGCGCCGGTAAGCCGGCGCCCGACAGAAAAATCCTGTTTTGCGGCGAGAACGCTTAGAGCGTTCTCGTGATGTGTTCGACGCGGAAGCACTCGATGGTGTCGCCGGCGCGGATGTCTTCGTAGTTTTCGAATGCCATACCGCACTCCTGACCAACCGGCACTTCGTTGACTTCGTCCTTGAAGCGCTTGAGGGTCTTGAGCTTGCCTTCGTGGATAACGACGTTGTCGCGCACCAGACGCACACCTGCACCACGTTCCACCTTGCCCTCGACGACGCGGCAACCCGCGACCTTGCCGACCTTGGTGATGTTGAACACCTCGAGAATTTCGGCATTGCCGAGGAAGGTCTCGCGACGTTCCGGCGAAAGCAGACCCGACATCGCCGCCTTAACGTCATCCACCAGATCGTAGATGATGTTGTAGTAGCGGATTTCGATACCGGCGCGTTCGGACGCCGTACGTGCCTGTGCGTTGGCGCGAACGTTGAAGCCGATGATCGCGGCGTTCGATGCCTCGGCAAGCGAGATATCCGATTCCGTGATGGCACCAGCACCAGAGTGAACGACACGAGCGCGGACTTCGTCTGTGCCGAGCTTGTCGAGCGAAGCGATAATGGCTTCGACCGAACCCTGCACGTCCGCCTTGATGACCAGCGGGAATTCCTTCAATCCCGAAGTCTGAAGCTGGCTCATCATCTGTTCCAGCGAGCCGCGCTGACCGGTCTGGCGGGCGACAGCCTTGTCGCGTGCCAGACGCTGGCGGTATTCTGAAATCTCGCGGGCGCGGCTTTCGTTTTCGACAACCGCAAAACGGTCACCGGCCGACGGCGTGCCGGAAAGGCCGAGGATTTCGACCGGCATCGCCGGACCGGCTTCCTTGACGTGTTCGCCCTTGTCGTTGACGAGCGCGCGCACACGGCCCCACTGGTCACCGGCAACGATGATCTGGCCGGGCTTCAGCGTACCCTTCTGCACGAGAACAGTGGCGACGGCGCCGCGTCCACGGTCCAGCTCGGCTTCGATAACCGTGCCTTCTGCGGTGCGGCTTGGATCTGCCTTGAGATCGAGGATTTCCGCCTGAAGCAGGATCGCTTCGAGCAGCTTGTCCAGATTGAGCTTGTTCTTGGCCGACACTTCGACGTCAAGAACTTCACCACCCATCGATTCCACGAAAACTTCGTGCTGCAGCAGCTGCTGGCGAACCTTTTCAGGGTTTGCCTCGTGCTTGTCGATCTTGTTGATCGCAACGACGATCGGAACACCGGCAGCCTTGGCGTGATTGATGGATTCGATTGTCTGCGGCATCACGCTATCGTCTGCGGCAACAACCAGCACGGCAATGTCGGTCGCCTGCGCACCACGGGCACGCATGGCCGTGAAGGCGGCGTGGCCGGGGGTGTCGATGAAGGTGATCTTCTGACCGTTCTTTTCGACCTGATAGGCGCCGATATGCTGGGTGATGCCACCGGCTTCACCAGCAACCACGTTTGCCTGACGAATGGCGTCGAGCAGCGAGGTTTTACCGTGGTCCACGTGACCCATGATGGTCACGACCGGCGGACGGGAAACCATTTCGCCTTCGTCGTCGGCCTGGTTGAAGATGCCTTCTTCCACGTCGGATTCAGAAACGCGCTTGACGGTGTGGCCGAATTCGACGGCGATCAGTTCCGCCAGATCGGCGTCGATCACGTCGCCCGGCTTCATCATCTGGCCTTCCTTCATCAGGAACTTGATGACATCGACGGCGCGTTCGGACATGCGCTGCGACAGTTCCTGAATGGTGATGGTTTCCGGCAGGATGACTTCGCGCATAACCTTTTCGCGGGTTTCCTGCATCTGGCTGCGGCGGAATTTCTCCTGACGGCGGCGCATGGATGCCATCGAGCGGCCACGCGGCGTGCCGTCTTCATCCAGATTGGACGAGGTGACGGTGAGCTTGCCGCGACGGCGTTCTTCTTCCGTCTTCAGGCGGGCAGCGGGCTTGGCCGGAACCGGAGCCGTGACCTTGCCGCGGGCCGGAAGGCTGCTGCCACGACGTACGGCACCACGATCATCCTCCTCGTCGCCACCGGTACGACGTCCGCGCGGAGCGGCCGCATCGGGCGTTGCAGGAGCGGAACGGGGAGCAGCGGTGGCGGACTGAGGACGTGCGTCAGTGCGGGGGGCCGGTGTAAAGGCCGCAGCCGGCTTTTCGCTGGCCGGTTCGGATTTCACTTCAGCGGCAGGCTGGCTTGCCGCTGCCTTGGCAGCCGCGGCCTCTTCGGCAGCGCGGTTTGCGGCCTCAACCTTTTCGGCTGCGATGCGCTGTTCTTCCTCGACCTTGCGGCGTGCTTCGTCTTCGGCGCGCTGCTTGGCTTCCACCACGTCACGAGCCTGCGCTTCCATCAGCGCACGGCGACGGGCTTCCATCTCGCCAGCGGAAAGATCGTGCAGAACGTTGCCGCGCGGACGGTCAGGCTGGCGCTGCTGGGGTGCGGACGAGCCGGGACGCTGCTGCGACTGGGAAGAACCCGGACGCTGCTGCTGGCCGCCTGGCTGATGAATGCGCGGCTGGGGAGCCTGCGGACGCGCTGCCACGGGGGCAGGGGCCGGTGCTGCGGGCTTCGGCGCAGGTGCTGCTGCCGCGATCGGCTGAACCGGCTTCTCGTCTTCGGGACGTAGGGGGCGGCGCTTGCGTGTTTCCACGACAACCGCATTTGTGCGACCTCGACCCATATCCTGCCGCACGGTGCCCTGATTCATCCCGCCCGGCTTGAGGGTGAGAGTCTTCTTGGCCGGCGCGTTAAGTGTCTTGTCGTCGTTGTTGTCGGTCATTCGTTCCCGTTCCTTCGGACGAGAACCGGATGACGTCCATCAGGTCTCGTCGTTCAATTGCTGCATCGGAACGCGGCGACCGTTCATGTCGGTTAACCGCGTCATTGTTCTGTCCGGGCAGCGTCGCGTTCCGCCTGAGATCGACCGCCAAGGCGGTATTGCTCAAGCATCGTTGCGCGCTTCACTACACCCTCACCCGCCTGCCCCGCAAGCGCGCAAGCATGGATAAAAGCATTCTGGCCCATCAACTCGTCCATTTCGGCGCTACTGAAGAGCCGGAAGGACGGAATTTCATTGTCGGCATCGCTGCCGAACGCCCAGGCCCTGCGGGCCTGGTCCAGTTTTCTCACGCCGTCCGCCGCAGCATCGGTTGCGTGGAACACGGCAATCGCGTTCCCGGACCGGACGGCGGCATCGACCTTCGTCGCGCCGCTGATGAACTGGCCCGCCTTGCGCGCCATGTTCATCATTCCCGCAAGCTGCTGCGCCATCAGCCGGTCGAGAAGAGCAAGAAGCTCCGGTCCGGCCTTGACGTCGCGTTTGAGTGCCCGTGCGAAGATCTTCTTCGCAATGGCTTTTTCGATCAGGGCGCGCTCGGGCGTTACCCAGCAGCCGCGCCCCGGCAATTGGCGTTTCAGATCCGGCACGACGCTGCCGTCCGGGCCTGCGACGAAGCGGATCAACTCATCGGGCGATCCGCTTTGCCGTGTCACAATGCACATACGTCCATTGACGTTGCCTTCCAGCCGCCCGTCCTCATCGGTCTCGGGCAGCTCGTCCGGCTCATGCGCCTGCGATGTCATTCCTGCTCGGCGGTATCCGCCTCCTCGGCAGCTTCCGCATTGGCTTCCTCTTCGGAAGCGAGATCTTCGGCCGTGATCCAGCCAGCCAGAAGACGGGCCTGCACCACCATGTTCTCGGCCTCGACGCGCGAGACGTCGAGCTTGGAGAAGATGCCTTCGAACTTCTTGGTCTCGCCGTCCTTGCGTTCGCTCCAGCCGACCAGATCGTCCGCGGCGCAGCCGGCAAAGTCTTCGATGGTCTTGATGCCGTCTTCACCCAGCGCGACCATCATCTGCGAGGTCAGGCCGTCGATCTGGCGCAGCTCGTCGGCAACGCCGAGTTCCTTGCGCTTGGCGTCCATTTCGGCTTCCAGGCGTTCCAGATATTCGCGGGCGCGGGTCTGGATTTCATCGGCGGTGTCTTCATCGAAACCGTCGATCGAGGAAATTTCACCGAGATCGACATAAGCGAGTTCTTCGACCTGTGCGAAGCCTTCGGAAGCCAGAACCTGGCCGACCATCTCGTCAACGTCGAGGGCGTCCATGAACAGTGCCGTGCGCTCGTTGAATTCCTTCTGGCGGCGCTCGGATTCTTCCTGCTCGGTCATGATGTCGATATCCCAGCCGGTCAGCTGCGATGCCAGACGCACGTTCTGGCCGCGACGGCCGATGGCGAGCGACAGCTGCTCATCGGGAACAACCACTTCGATGCGCTCGGACTCTTCATCCAGAACCACCTTGGCGACTTCCGCCGGCTGCAGGGCGTTGACGATGAAGGACGCCGGCTCCTGGCTCCACGGAATGATGTCGATCTTCTCGCCCTGCAATTCGCCGACAACGGCCTGAACGCGCGAGCCGCGCATACCGACGCAGGCGCCGACCGGATCGATCGAGCTATCGTTCGAGATGACGGCGATCTTTGCACGCGAACCGGGGTCGCGGGCGACCGACTTGATCTGGATGATGCCGTCGTAGATTTCCGGAACTTCCATGGTGAAGAGCTTCACCATGAACTGCGGATGGGTACGCGACAGGAAAATCTGCGGGCCGCGCTGTTCGCGGCGAACGTCGTAAACGTAAGCGCGCACGCGGTCGCCATAACGCATGTTTTCACGCGGGATCATCTCGTCGCGACGGATGATGCCTTCGCCACGGCCGAGATCGACGATGACATTGCCATATTCGACGCGCTTGACGGTGCCGTTGACGATTTCGCCGATACGGTCCTTGAACTCGTCATACTGGCGGTCACGCTCGGCTTCACGAACCTTCTGCACGATGACCTGCTTGGCGGACTGGGCGGCGATACGGCCGAAATCCATCGGCGGCAGCGGATCGGCGATGAAATCGCCGAGCTTGGCGTCCGGGTTGCGGTCACGGGCCAGCTCAAGCGGGATCTGGGTCGAATAGTCCTCGGCTGCCTCGACCACTTCCAGAAGACGCTGCAGGCGGATTTCGCCGGTCTTGGAGTTGATGTCAGCGCGAATGTTGGTTTCCGAACCATAGCGCGAGCGGGCGGCTTTCTGGATAGCGTCGGCCATTGCGGCAAGCACGATTTCGCGGTCGATGACCTTTTCGCGCGCCACAGCATCGGCGATCTGCAGAAGCTCAAGCCGGTTAGCACTCACTGCCATTTTTCTATCTCCGTAAGTCGCATAATTGCGGGGATCGCCCTTTTTCGGGCTTTACGTTGGAATTAGTCTTCGTTTGTTTCGTTTTCGTCGTTCTGGTTTGCGGCGGCAGCCTTAGCCGCCTTGTCTGCCCGCAGCGCATCACGAATAAGGTCGTCCGTCAGAATGAGCTTCGCATCGGAAAGCGCGCTGAACGGAACGGTGACTGTTGGCTCCTCGCCATAGGCGATCTGGTCGCGTTCCAGCTTGAAGCCATCCGCATCGACCTCGACGATCTTGCCGCGAAACCGCTTGCGGTTTTCGACCAGAATGGAGGTTTCGACCTTAACCAGATGACCCTGCCAGCGGGTGAAATCCGATTTACGAACCATCGGCCGGTCGATGCCGGGCGAGGAAACTTCGAGATGATACGCTTTATCGACCGGATCTTCCACATCAAGAACCGGTGAAATGGCCATGGAGATCGCTTCGCAGTCCTCGACGGTCATGGTGCCGTCTTCGCGCTCGGCCATCACCTGCAGCGTCATGCCGTTCTGGTTGGAGAGCCGCACGCGCACCAGAAGATATCCCATACCGGCCAAAACAGGCTCGATGATCTCGGCAATGCGCTGGTCGATGCCCGTTTCAGTTATCAGTCGCGATTCTTGTGCGGTGTCTGCCATCTGGCCTTCCGGTCTTTGATTTTCACCGGGCTCCTGGCCCGTGGTTTCCGGTTCGCCTAACGAAAAAGAGCGGAGCCTTGCGGCCCCACTCTTCATCAAGCGATCAAGAATTTCAGGGGTCATATAGACCCATCGGGGCGGGATTGCAAGGTTTTCGCGGGCGCTCCTGCTTCAATGGCGTCCGCAGCCACATTTTCACCGCTACCGTGTCGGAAAGGGTGGCATCATTCTGGGCACTGTCTATAGTTGCCGTTTAACAAATCGCAGTTGCATCAATTGGACAGAGCGTGCCTGACCGTAAATCGCCACTCGCGCCTTTAAGGCATTTGACTTACAGACGAATCTGGATCGCCAGCCTTGCCTCGAATTTCGGCGGACTGATCCAGGCGGTGGGCGCCGCATGGATGATGACCTCGCTGTCGAGTTCCGAAAACATGATCGCGCTGGTGCAGGCTTCCACCTCGCTGCCGATCATGATGTTTTCGCTGATTTCAGGCGCGCTGGCCGACAGTTTTGATCGCCGCCGCATTATGATCTCGGCGCAGTTCTTGATGCTGACTGCCTCTGTACTGCTCACGGTTTTTGCCTGGTCCGGCTGGCTCACACCCTGGCTGCTGCTTTTCTTCACCTTCATGATCGGCTGCGGCACGGCGCTCAACAATCCGTCCTGGCAGGCCTCCGTTGGCGAAATGGTGCCGCGCGAGGATCTGCCCGCCGCCGTGACGCTGAACAGTGTCGGTTTCAACATCACCCGCAGCGTCGGCCCCGCCATCGGCGGTATCATCGTCGCTGCTGCCGGTGCCGCTGCCGCGTTTTTCGTCAATGCGCTCAGCTACTTCACCCTGCTTTATGCCCTGTTTCGCTGGCAGCCGCCCAAAAACGCCTCGACCTTGCCGCGCGAGCAGCTTCTCGCCGCCATATCGGCCGGAATGCGTTATGTGGCCATGTCGCCCAATATCGGCAAGGTGCTGGTGCGCGGCTTTCTCTTCGGCCTCTCCGCCAGTGCCATCCTGGCCTTGATGCCGATCGTTGCTCGCGATCTGGTCGAGGGCGGCCCGTTGACCTACGGCGTCATGCTGGGCGCATTCGGCGTCGGTGCCATTGGTGGCGCGCTCATCAGTGCCCGGTTGCGGGAAGTCATGTCCAGCGAATGGATCGTGCGTGTCGCCTTTTTAGGTTTCGCCTTCAGTTCCGGTATAACGGCAATCAGCACGAGTGCGATCATCACCTCACTGGTCCTGACCGTCGCCGGCGCCTGCTGGGTTCTGGCGCTTTCCCTGTTCAACACCATCGTCCAGCTTTCCACCCCGCGCTGGGTGGTGGGCCGGGCACTTTCGCTTTACCAGACGCTGACCTTCGGCGGCATCGCGGTCGGCAGCTGGCTGTGGGGTGAACTGGCGGAAGACTACGGCATTTCCTATTCGCTTCTCTGTTCCTGCGTGCTGATGCTGCTCGGCGTCGTCGTGGGCCTCAAGCTTGCCATGCCGGCCTTCGCCTCGCTCAATCTCGATCCGCTCAACCGTTTCGTGGAGCCGCCACTGAGGCTTGATATCAAGCCGCGCAGTGGCCCGATCGCCATTCTCATCGATTATGAAATCCATGACGAGGATCTCGGCGAATTCCTGCCGCTGATGGCTGAGCGCCGCCGCATCCGCATCCGGGATGGCGCGCGTAACTGGAACCTGATGCGCGATCTCGAAAACCCTGACATCTGGACTGAAAGCTACCATGTGCCGACATGGGTGGAATATGTCCGCCATAACCACCGCCGCACTCAGGCGGATGCGGAGGCTTGGGATCGGCTGCTCGAGCTTCATCGTGGCAAGACGCGGCCACGCGTACACCGGATGATCGAGCGGCAAACCATTCCGCCAACTGACGATATCTTCCATAAGCCGCATACCGACCAGCATTGAAAGACGATGTGCCGGGAGAGTGGCGACGGCCTTTATCCCCACGCGCCGTCATTCTCGGGCCTGTCCCGAGAATCCAATCCCCTATCGGCAGAATGATATGTTGCAGATGCTCGGGACAGGCCCGGGCATGACGGAGGAGAGGTCTGTGTTTCGCCAGCAATCGGCTATTTCAGTTTAGCCTTCAGCGTCGCATCGGGAAAGCAGGTAGGCGCCAAGCCGTTTTTCGCCTGCCAGTCGCCGAGTGAACGGCGCGTCTTGAAGCCCGCCAGCCCGTCCGCCTTGCCGACATCGTAACCTTTGGCAACCAGCGCCTTCTGCATGGCCAGAACATCCGATCGCAGCATCGATCCGACATTGCCCCATTCCGCCTTGAATGGCCCCGCGCCATGGGCGATGCGGTCGGCGAGATTGCCGATGAACAGGGCGTAGAGATCAGAATTGTTATATTCCTTGATGACGTAGAAATTCGGCGTCACCACGAATTCCGGCCCATGCCGCCCGGCCGGCACCAGCATCATGCCATCGGCGGTAAGGTCATTGGCCGGAAAGGCTTTTCCGGAAATGCGGGTGATGCCCATCTTCGTCCAGTCGGCCACCGGCCGTGCAAGGTCCGGGCCTTCCTGCGCGCACGAGACATTCGCCGGGATCGAGGCTTCGAAGCCCCAGTCGCGATTGCGCTGCCAGCCGCGCTGAGAAAGATAGTTCGCTATGGATGCCAGCGCGTCCGGTACGGAGTTCCAGATATCGCGCCGGCCGTCGCCATCGAAATCCACCGCATATTTGAGATAGCTTGACGGCATGAATTGCGGCTGGCCGAGTGCGCCGGCCCAGGAGCCCATCATGCGCGAGGCTGCGATATCGCCGCTCTCGACGATCTTCAGAGCATCGATCAGCTCGGTACGGAACATCTCTTTGCGGGTGGACATATAGGCCTTCGTGGCCAGCACATCGACCACCGAATGGGGCAATTTCGCACGGCCGAAACCGGATTCACGGCCCCAGATCGCCACGATGATATCGCCGGGCACGCCATATTTCGCTTCGATGCGACGAAGGGTGGTGGCATGGGTTGCCGCAAGCGACCGACCGGTGCCGGCAAGCCCCTGCAGTCGCTTCTCGGAGAAATAGGCGCCCGGTGAGGAGAATTCGGCCTGGCTCTGGCTTTGTTCCTTTGGCGGTTTCTGGCCGGGGATGACGAGATCAGGCAGCTTCCAGTTGATGGAGAGACCGCTCAGCGCAGCATCGAGCGTCTTTTGCGAAATACCCGCCTTGCGTGCTTCCGGCCAGATTTCCTTTTTCAGCCACGTATTGAATTCGGCGTCGTATCGGGCAGCGGCTGCACCGGTTGGTACAGATTGCGCCATGGCCGCCGTCGCTGAAAAAACGGAAAGAATGGCGGCCAGTGCCTTGAAGCTTTTCCGGGAAAAGTGGAGCCCGGTTTTCCGTCCGGAAATGCGCCAGGACAAACAATCAAATCGGTTTCGCATTCGGTCTCCTCTTTGGGTCGTGGGGAGTGAAGGAAGGCGTCAGATCGTCGTGCGGGCCCGAAGCGCCGCCGTCAATGTGCCTTCGTCGAGATAGTCCAGCTCGCCGCCCACCGGCACCCCATGCGCAAGCCGGGTGATCTTGATGCCGAGATCGGAGAGACGGTCGGTGATATAGTGGGCGGTTGCCTGCCCCTCAACTGTCGCATTGACGGCGATGATAAGCTCGCGAATGCCACCGACGCTGACGCGGTCGATCAGCCCCTTGATGTTCAAATCTTCCGGCCCGACACCGTCGAGCGGCGATAGCGTGCCGCCCAGCACATGATAGGCGGTGTTCATGGCGCCCGCCCGTTCCAACGCCCATAGATCCGAGACGTCCTCGACAACGATGATGACTGACTGGTCGCGCCGGTCGTCGGCGCAGACGGTGCAGGGATCGATGGTGTCGACATTGCCGCAGCAGGAGCAGATTTTCACCTTGTCATAGGCCTCGCTCATCGCGTGGCCCAGCGGCCCGAGAAGCTGCTCCTTCTTCTTGATGAGATGCAGCGCCGCCCGCCGCGCCGAGCGGGGGCCAAGTCCCGGCACTTTTGCCAGAAGCTGGATCAGTTTTTCGATTTCCGGACCGGTGACTCGTTTTGCCATGAGCGCTTTCTACTGCATAAATCGGGAAACGGGAATCATGAAGCGCGAAGGGCAGTTCATGAAAATACAGGCGGTGTGCCGGGGCGAGGCCAAAAAGCTGCCGGGAAAGACGACGAAGACGGGCATCTTCAAACATGCCGTGCAAGGCCCGGTCTTGGTGGATGCCGAAGGTATCGTCAGCGATGCCGTGTGCAATCGCAAACATCACGGCGGGCCGGATCAGGCGATTTACGTCATGGGGTCCGTCGATCTGCATTTCTGGTCCCGCTCCCTGGGCTTCGTAGTCGAACCGGGATTTTTTGGCGAAAACCTAGTTTTGGAAGCTGTCGACAGTGCAAAACTCCATGTCGGCGACAGGTTCTCGGCCCGCGAAGTCGTGCTGGAGGTAACCGCTGCCCGCATTCCCTGCGCTACACTTTCGGCCCGGATCGGCGATCCCGATTTCGCGCTGCGTTTCCGGCAGGCGGGCCAGCCGGGTTTTTATTGCCGCGTGCTGAAAGGCGGAATACTCGCTGCCGGCGAGGATATCGTCTTCGAACCCTATCAGGGAACGAAACTGCCGATACCGACTATTCTCCAGCGATTTCGTCCCATGCAGCTTAATGCAGCCGAGCGCATGGCCTATCTAGAAACGCCGCTTGCCAGCCGGTTTCGCGCGATGCTGGAGGCCTAAACTCTGCCTTGAGACGAGGACGGCGAATGCTAAACAGCGTTTCGCCATCCTGTTCAGTCGATATGATATCAGAACGGCAACTTCATGCCTGGCGGCAGCGGCAGACCGGCGGTCAGGCCCGCCATCTTTTCCTGCGCCTGTGCTTCGCCCTTTCCCTTGGCGTCCTTATGGGCCGCCACGATCAGGTCCTCGAGAATTTCCACCTCGTCTTCCTTCAACAGCGAAGGATCGATTTTCAGGCCGCGCATTTCGCCCTTGCCGTTGAGAGTGACGGTTACCAGACCGCCGCCGGCCCTGCCTTCGACTTCAAGGGCGGCGATTTCTTCCTGCACCTTTTCCATCTTGGACTGCATTTCCTTGACCTTGCCCATCATGCCCATGATGTCGCGCATGTGCCAAACTCCTGTTTTTGTTCTCGTTTAAAATTCGATGTCGTCGCCGGGAAGGATGTCGCCTTCGCTCGATTCGGCAACCGATGGCGGGGCGATTTCTTCCGCCTCGTCCTGTTCGACAGCTCTGATGCGCACGTCGGTGATTTTTGCGCCGGGGAATTGCTGGAGAATGGCCACGACGTCCGGATCCTGTCTCGCATCGACAAGGCGGGCGTCGCGGGCGTTGCCCTCGGCCTCCACCAGCGTCGGCTGGCCCTCTTCCTTGCTGAGGCTGACGATCCAGTGGATACCGGTCCACTCCTTTAGCCTCACGCCAAGCTCGCCGGGCAGCGAGCCGGGGGCGCCATCGCCAAGCCGCATATCGAGCCGGCCCGGTTCCAGTCGAACCAGCCGGACAAAGTTGCGGACCTTCGCCCGCATGACGGGATCGCGATTTTTCTGGCAGAGATCGGCAATATCCTGCATCGAATTAACCGGAACTTTCGGCTCCGGCCGTTCTTCGGTCTTTGGTGCGGCGATCTGCATGTCCTGCGGCCGGCTGTCGGGAACGGCGCGCAAAATTGCAGACGTCTGCGGCGTTGCCGGGCGCTGGGCGGGAAGATCGACAGGTCTTGCCGCAGCCACGGTTTGCGCTGACGAATAGGCCCGCGCCCCGCCACCATTGCCGCCGCCCGCAGGCGCGCCGTTGGCATAGCCGCCATCACCGTTGGAAAGCTCAAGCAGCCGCCGTGCCGCATCTTCGGGTGCGGGCAGATTGGCGGCATGAGAAAGCCGGATCAGCACCATTTCGGCAGCACCCGCAGGCCGCGAGGCATTTTCCGTTTCCGGAATGCCCTTCAGCAGCATTTGCCAGATGCGAGACAACGCGGTTACCGCGATGGTTTCGGCAAATTCCGCACCACGCACGCGTTCGATTTCGGAAAGAGAAGGATCGTCTGCCGCGTCAGGCACATATTTCATGCGGGTGACGAGATGGGTGAAATCGGCGAGGTCGTTCAATACGACGACGGGGTTCGCACCCGCCTCATACTGCCCGTTGAATTCCGAAAGGGCCGCCGCGACATCGCCTTTGACGACATGCTGGAAAAGATCGACGATGCGCGCCCGGTCGGCAAGGCCGAGCATGCCGCGCACCGCTTCGGCCTCCACACGGCCACCGCCATGGGCGATTGCCTGATCGAGCAGGGAAAGGCCGTCACGCGCGGAACCCTCGGCTGCACGGGCGATCATCGACAGCGCCTGCGGCTCAGCCTCAAAACCTTCCTTGCCGGCAATGGCGGTGAACAGGCCGACGAGATCGGCAGCGCTGATGCGGCGCAGGTCGAAACGCTGGCACCGCGACAGAACGGTGATCGGAACCTTGCGAATTTCGGTGGTCGCGAAGATGAATTTCACATGCTCCGGCGGCTCTTCCAAGGTCTTCAAAAGACCGTTGAAAGCCTGCGTCGACAGCATGTGCACTTCGTCGATGATGTAGACCTTGTAGCGCGCCGAGACCGGGCGATACCGCACCTGCTCGATGATCTCGCGAATATCATCGATACCCGTATGGGAGGCGGCGTCCATCTCGATCACGTCGACATGTCGGCCTTCCATGATCGCCTGGCAATGTTCACCGGGGATACGCAGGTCGATGGTCGGCTTGTCGATGGTGTCTGTCTTGTAATTCAGCGCGCGGGCGAGAATGCGCGCCGTGGTGGTCTTGCCCACGCCGCGGACGCCGGTCAGCATATAGGCCTGCGCGATGCGGCCGGTCTCGAACGCATTGGTCAGCGTGCGGACCATCGGCTCCTGGCCGACCATCAGATCGGAAAAATCCTTCGGGCGATATTTGCGCGCCAGTACCCGGTAGCCGGTCCCGACCTGGGATTCGCTTGGTGTGGTGGGTACGGTATCGCTCATTGCCTCGCCAGTTTGTTTTGCCAGTTTGTCTTGGGGCGCTGAACTGGCCCGGCGAAAGCTGAGCACGTCTTTTAAAAAAAGGTGGGAGGCTGGCACGGCGACCCGTGCCGGGCTCGTTAGGGCTGCTTCCTTCCGGACCTGACCCGGTTGGCGAGTGGCTCGTCCACCACCAACCTCCCGGGGCCACATATCGGCAATATCGACAGCAAATGCAAGCCAAGCCTTCAAAAAACTGCTATCACAATGAAAACAAACATGGAGGACACCTTGGAGACATTCCGGCTGGACGACAGGCTGGCACGCGATAGCGTGCTTGTGACGCGTTTGGGGCTATGCGAATTGCGTTTGCAGAATGACAGCCGCTGGCCCTGGCTTGTGCTGGTGCCCCAGCGAGACAGTGTCAGCGAATTGTTCGATCTTACCCCGCTCGATCAGGCCATGCTGACATTTGAGACCAATCTCGTCGCCGCTGCGCTGAAAGAAGTCACGGGGGCCATCAAGATCAATGTCGGTGCGCTTGGCAATATCGTCCGGCAGCTTCATGTTCATATTATCGCCCGCAACGAAGGCGACACCTGCTGGCCTGGACCCATCTGGGGTCACGGAACGCCGGTGCCTTATGCGGCGGGTGAAAAGGAAACTTTCATGAAAAAAATCTCCGGCGCGCTCTGATGATGTCAATGACAATTTTCGAAACCAACGCTCCCCATCCCGAAGCAAGCCTGCTGACAGCTTTTTCTAAAAATGCCCTCGACCGTTTCGCCGAGAAGCGTACGGAAGAGTGCGTTGCCGATGCGCTGAAAATCGACGGCACCCATATTTTTGCCTTCTCCGGTAACCGGCTTGTCCTGAAGCACGATGATCAGGTCATCGATCCCCTGTTCTCCGCCTATGAGCTGGCCGAGTTGCAGCCGGATTTCGACAATGCCGTGCTGCTGGGATACCGTGAAACCGGCGAGCCGAGAATCGCCGTGCCGGTTGCCGTCGCCGAAGACCATCTGGCGAGCCATTACAAGCTTGCCGACGCCCGCACGCTTTACCGCGATCATCTGCTCGATGAGGAGTTGCTAAGCGAAGTTGCTCAGGCTGTCAGCCTCACGCACTGGAATGGTGACAATCGCTTTTGTGGGAAGTGCGGCGGGAGCATGGAGCTGCGGATCGGCGGTTACAAGCGGATCTGCGCTGCCTGCAACCACACTATTTTTCCGCGAACCGACCCTGTCGTCATCATGATGACGATCGATATCGAGCGCGATCTTTGCCTGCTTGGTCGTGGCGCCCATTTTGCGCCGGGCATGTATTCCTGCCTCGCCGGCTTCGTTGAACCGGGTGAAACCATCGAGCAGGCCGTTCGCCGTGAAACGCATGAGGAATCCGGTGTCGACATCGGCCGCGTACGCTATCACGCCTCCCAGCCTTGGCCGATGCCGCATACGCTGATGATCGGCTGTTATGCCGAAGCGCTCTCTTTCGATATCGCCCGTGACGAGATCGAACTGGAGGATTGCCGGTGGTTTACGCGCACTGAGGTGGCCGCGATGCTGGAGACGGCGACGGGCGAAGGTTTTTCCGCCCCTCCGGGTGGCGCCATCGCGCACCGGCTGATGCGCGACTGGGTGGAATGGACGAAATGAAGCGCGTTGCGGCAGGCTCAGTTCTGGTTGAGCTTGCCGCGCATAGCATGGCCCTTGTAGACGCCGAGAATGCGGACTTTTTCTGAGAAGAAGCGCAACTCGTCCAGCGCATGCCGTACCGGCTCGTCATCCGGATGACCTTCAATATCGGCATAAAACTGCGTTGCGACGAATTTTCCGCCGAGCTGATAGCTCTCCAGCTTCGTCATGTTGATGCCGTTCGTCGCAAAGCCGCCCATGGCCTTGTAGAGTGCAGCCGGAATGTTGCGCACGTTGAAAACAAAGGTCGTGACAATGATTTCGTCGGTAGAATTGTCGCGAGACTGGCGCTTGGCCCAGTTTTCATCACGCGACAGCACGACGAAACGGGTGACGTTGTTTTCCGAATCCTCGACATTTTCCGCCAGAATATCGAGACCATAGAGATCGGCCGCAAGGCGTGGTGCCAAGGCCGCCATGCTGCGATCGCCCTTCTCGGAAACCTGCTTGGCCGCACCCGCGGTGTCGCCGGCGATAACCGGCTTCCAGCCATTGGAACGGATGATCTTGCGGCACTGGCCCAGCGCGTGGATATGGCTGTGGACGGTGCGAATCTCGTCTTTTTTTACACCCGGCATCACCATCAGCTGGAAGCGGATCGGCATGAAATATTCACCGATGATGTGCAGGCGCGATTCCGGCAGCAGATGGTGAATATCGGCGACGCGGCCGGCCAGCGTATTTTCGATCGGGATCATGCCGAGATCGGCTTCGCCGTTTTCAATGGCGTTGAAGGCATCCTCGAAAGTGGGGCATGGCAGAGGCTCCATATCCGGGAACATGTCGCGGCAGGCCATGTCGGAATTCGCGCCGAATTCGCCCTGAAAGGCAATGCGATTTGTGCTCAAGGTCATGAAATTTTCCGTCAAAGAGTTCTGCTTGCAAGAATGGTGCGGGCTTTTTCGAGGTCGTGCGGCGTGTCGACGCCGAGCGGCACGGAGCGGACGATTTCCGCATCGATGCGCATGCCCGCTTCCAGCGCCCGCAACTGTTCCAGCCGCTCGCGCTTTTCCAGAGGCGAGGGCGGAAGGCTCACGAATGTCTCAAGTGCTGCACGCCGGTAGCTGTAAAGTCCGATGTGATGGTAAAGCGGCCCGTCGCCATAGGGAGCGGTGGTTCGGGTGAAATAAAGCGCGCGCAATCGCGTCTCGGAAAGCGGGCTGCCAACCACTTTCACCACGTTAGGATTGGTTTTTTCATCCTCGTCGGTGATTTCCACCGTCAGCGTGGCGATGTCGACGGCGGGGTTCTCCAGCGGGCGCAGAGAGGCGCGGATCGTCTCCGCCTCGATGGTCGGAAGATCCCCCTGAACATTGATGACGTATTCGGCGTTGCCGTGAGGATCGGCCTTTTGCAGCGCTTCGAAGATGCGGTCCGAGCCGGACTGATGGTCGTCCCGCGTCATCATCACGTCGAAACCGGCATTTTGAACGGCCGAAAAAACCTGTTCGTCATCGACTGCAACGATGATTCGTTCCGCACCTGCTTCTCGCGCACGTAACGCCACCTGAACGATCATCGGCTTGCCGCCAATATCCGCAAGCGGCTTGCCCGGCAGGCGTGTGGATGCCATCCGCGCCGGTATGAGGACGACAGCTTTCTCGAAATCCCGATTCTTCATCCGACACCCTTCAAATCCCGTCCGAAAAGTGTCAAAACGTCACGGAGTGGGGACCATTATTCAAGTTGCGCAGGCTGTGCAAAAGCCATAGCTTTCGAGTAATTTCAAGATGCCCGGTTATATGGAGCGGATGCGAGGGAGCGCATATAGATGAATTCTTATGTAAATATGGGCGTTGGGGCGTTGCTGGGTACGGTTTTTGTCCTGATGTCGGTGTCAATTGCTTCTGAGGGCATTTTCCATGCACCTACGCCCGAGAAGGAAGGTTACGCCATTGCTGCTGCAGAAAGCGGCGGTGAAGCAGCCGGCGGAGAAACGGCTGCCGCGGCGACGCCAATCGCGCAATTGCTTGCGAGCGCCGACGCTGCCAAGGGCGAAACTGTCTTCAAGAAGTGTACGAGCTGTCATACCGGAGAGAGTGGTGGTGCAAACAAGGTCGGCCCCAATCTCTTCGATATCGTCAACCGGCCGATCGCCAGCCACGAAGGTTTCAGCTATTCCGCGGGCATGAAGGATTTCTCCAAGGGCGGTTCCGTACATTGGGATTACGATCATCTCAGCTTCTTCCTCGAAGCTCCCAAGAAACACGTTCCCGGAACGGCCATGGGCTTTGCAGGTGTGAAGAAAGAAACGGAAAGAGCTGATCTGATCGCTTATCTGCGCACGCTGTCGGCAAACCCGGCGCCGCTGCCGGATCCGGCAGCTGCTCCCGCGCCGACGAACTGACGCAGATCTGCTTCATAAAAAAGCCCGGCAGCGATGCCGGGCTTTTTCATTCTATGGCATGTCTGCTCCTTAAAAGATCAGAAGCCCTTGCCGCCACGCAATTCGGAAATCACGGTTCCGACCATGATCTTGATATCCAGCCAGACCGAAAAATTGTCGACGTAATAAAGATCGGAAACAATCCGCGCCCGCGCCTTGTCACTACGATCCGTCGGGCCGCGCAGCCCCCGCATCTGTGCAAGGCCGGTAATACCTGGCCGCATCTGGTGCCGCATATGATAATGAGGAACCAGTTCCTCATAAGGCCGGCCGGCCGCCAGCATGCCGATGGCATGGCAGCGCGGGCCCACCAGCGACATGTCGCCTTTCAAGACATTGATAAGCTGCGGCAATTCGTCAATGTTCGTGCGGCGGAGAATGGCGCCGATACGGGTTATGCGCGGGTCGTTCTTCACCGTTTGCGCCACACCGGTGGCGTCGCCCAGTTCGGTCCGCATGGAGCGAAATTTATAGACGCGGATTTTTCGCCCGTTCATGCCCCAGCGGACCTGCGAGAACAGAACTGGCCCCCTGCTGTCTAACTTGACCAGCGCCGCAACCGTCAGCAATACGGGCGCCAGTGCGACAAGGGCGATGGACGCCCCTGCAATGTCGATTGTTCTTTTGAGCGCGAACTGGCCGCGCTGCAACGAAGATGGATTTTTATCCGAATTGGAAGTCTGCATTTCCGCCGTTTCGAAACTGGCGGCCGCAGGATAGGGAGCGCCGTAAAAAACGGCATGCGATGAGCCTTTAGTACCCAGCATAATATGGAACCCTGAAAAGTTATTTTGAAACAAGAAAATTAATTTATATGAACAATTAATAATTCATTTACCGTAAAAAGTCACCCGAAATGTAGCCGCCTCTGCGCAAAAGGCAATCTAGGGTTAATGTCGGTGCACGCATATGTTGCGGCTTTGCGGCCTCTCCGCTCATGGCTGCGGGTGTGAAGGACCAAGCCTCTGGAAAACCGGGGACTTTGCGGAAAGTGAGCGTGTGGCTACGGGCTCAACTATCGGTCATGAAGTTGGCCGGCTATGCCTGATACGGGTCAATTTCCCATCAGAATGTCGAGCAGGGTCGTCTGTTTCGGTCCTGGTGTTGCAGGTGATTGACCGCCTATATCCGCCGGCGGCACGGGTCCGTTGCCGGCCTGATAGCCGGGTTCGATATCGCGGGAAGGGATGTTCGCCGGCGGCATGGCCATATCAGGCTGATTCGGGTTAGGCGAAGCGGGTGCGTCGGGATAGGCGCGGGTGTCCGTCGTTCTGCCGCCCAGCGCATTGGAAATGATGTCGCCGATGGAGGAGGGCGCGTTCTCGGGTGCCGGTTGCTGCATTTCCCCAAGCGGCGGCACGGCACCTGCGCCAAGGCCGAAGAGAGGCGAAGGCGAAAGCCCGGAATGGGCGGCGGTCATGAAATCTTTCCAGGCCCTTGCCGGAAGACCGCCACCGGTGACCTTTTTCATCGAGGTGCCGTCGTCATTGCCGAACCAGACGCCCGTGGTCAGATTGCTTGTGTAGCCGACAAAAAGTGCGTCGCGGAAGGATTGGGTGGTGCCGGATTTTCCCGCCGCCTGCCAGCCTTGCAGGCGCGCGGCCTTGCCCGTACCTTCGGTAATGACGCGCGACAGCATTCCGTTCATGGTCGCGGCGATTTCCTCACTCAGCACACGTGGCGGATTGTCGTATTTGTTTTCGTAAAGAACCTTGCCGTCGGCATCGGTGATACGCTTGACGATGTGCGGCGTCGCCTTGTAGCCGCCATTCATGAAAGGTGCGTAGGAGGCCGTCAGCTCCATCAACGACACTTCCGAGGTACCGAGTGCGATGGAGGCATTGTTCTGCAACTCCGATTCGATGCCCATGCGATGCGCTACCTGCGTCACCCGGTCAGGGCCAACTTCCATCACCAGCTGTGCGGCTATCGTGTTCAGCGAATTGGCGAGTGCTGTCGCGAGCGTCACTTCGCCACGGAATTTCTTCTCGTAATTTTCCGGGGTCCAGTTGCCGATGCGGACCGGCGCGTCGTTACGAATGGTGTAAGGGGTAAGCCCCGATTCGAGCGCGGCCACATAAACGAAGGGTTTGAAGGCCGAGCCGGGCTGGCGTTTCGCCTTGGCGGCACGGTTGAACTGGCTTTCGGCATAATCGGCCCCGCCGACCACGGCCCGGATCGCGCCGGTGCCATCGATGGAAACCAGCGCCGCCTGCGAAGCGCCCTGTTTCTTGCCGTCGCCCTGCAATATATGTGTCAGCGCCTTTTCGGCGTCGCGCTCGAGATTGGGGTCGATGGTCGTATCGACGACGATGTCCTGCTTCACCTCCCCAACCAGGCTGCGGACTTCCTCCAGAACCATATCGGCGGCGTAATGTTCGGCACCGGACCAGAAACGTTTCGCCTTGGTCGGCGGCTGCGACATGGCGGTCTTGATTTCATCGTCGGTGATGAAGCCGACATCGCGCATGGACTGCAGCACGACCTGCGCCCGCTCTTCCGCCGCCTGCGGATCACGCGCCGGCGAAAGGCGCGAGGGCGCTTTAAGAAGTCCGGCAAGCATCGCCGCTTCGCCCAGATTGACGTCGCGCGCGGATTTGTTGAAGTAGCGCCGGGAAGCCGCCTCGACGCCATAGGCGTTGGACCCGAAATAGACGCGATTGAGATACATCGCGAGAATCTGGTCCTTGGTGAATTCATGCTCCAGCCAGAAGGACAAAAGCACTTCCTGAACCTTGCGCTCCAGCGTCCGGTCGGGCGAGAGGAACAGGTTTTTCGCCAGCTGCTGCGTCAGCGTCGAGCCGCCCTGTACGGTTCGCCCCGTCAGCACATTCGTCACGATCGCACGGCCGAGACCCAGCGGATCGATGCCGAAATGCGAATAAAACCTCCGGTCCTCGATCGCCATGACGGCCTGCGGAATATAGGGCGACATGTCTTCCAGCGCGAGGGCCTCGCCGCCTGTCGTGCCCCGATTGGCAAGCACGCTGCCATTGACAGAAACGATCTTTACATTCGGCGGGCGTTCGGGAATGGACCAGCTGCTGGCGCTTGGCATGCGTGCGCCGTAATAAAGCACAAGACCGGCAACGCCGATACCGCCCCAGATACCGAGCACGATGCACCAGTAAACCAACGAGCGGACAATGCCAGTCGCACCGCGACCGGAGGAATTGCGAGTCCGCTTTTCTTTTTTCTGCGGCTTGGCGCGGCTGGAGGCCGGCTTGGTTTTTTTTGCTGGTTGTTTTGCGGTTCCGCTGATGCGCTCGCTGGCATCGAGGCGCAGGTCATCACCGGATTCGTGGAAATCCCCGAAGGAAGGTTCTACCCGATCGCGTGATTTGCCCTTGCCTGCCATCCAGCCGAAATTGCTCCTTATTCACGAAACCGCACGCACCCATATGGGAGCTTCAGGCTTCTATGCCCGCGCGATGCTTAATCCAGGATGAAGAGTTTAAATGCGGCAATTTAAGGCGGGGTTAAGTCCAGGTCGGATCAAATCGCCGTCATTGGCAGACGTCGACCCATTCCGCTCCCGTCAATTCAGCCATGGCATCGGGTGAAATCCGCACCGCCGCATTGGTGGCGCCGGCAGCCGGCACCACCTCATCATAGTTTCTCAGCGATATGTCGCAAAACACCGGTAGAGGTGAGGGCAGCCCGAAAGGGCACACGCCGCCGATGGGATGGCTGGTCACAGCAACCACGTCTTCCGGCCCCAGCATGCGCGGCTTTGCCCCGAAATGATCGCGGAATTTCCGGTTGTCGAGCCGCTTCGTGCCGGCGGCGACGACGAGAAGAACGATATCGCCCGCCTTCAGGCAGATTGTCTTGGCAATCTGGTCCGGCTCGACGCCATGCGCTTCGGCGGCCAGAGCGACGGTTGCCGAACTGGCTTCCGTTTCGATAACGGTCACTTCCGGCAATTTCTCGGTGAAGAAGGCTCTCACGGATTCAATAGTCATGCGTATTTATTAGGCGGTAAGCGGGCAAGCTTCAAGACGCCAGAAGATAGCTATGCGTTTTATGCAATGCTGCGCTGCGATGAAGTGTCTGTTTTTTGAGCTGATATCCTGTATGTTTAAACCATCGAAGCGACGCACTCCTCCTCCCAGCGTCGCCCGATTGGACTGACAATACTCCTCCTCCCAATTGTCAGTCAGTTTCAAGAACCCGGCGCACCTCCTCCCGCGCCGGGTTTTTGCTGTTTAAGGCCCTGTTTTCAGCGGCTTCGGTTTGGGCGCGCTTCACAAAGATCACACCGTTTTTCAAAGAAACTTGACTTTTGGCCCCTGCCAACCTAGGTGTTCGCCCATCGATATTTGTTTGACGACCAGAGCTTCGGCGCCTTTTCGGGTGCACACGACGATCTTTCCTTCAAATTCGACCCAAGACCGCACTGCCTGCAGTGCAAATACAATTTGCCAACGGAAGGAAATCGTTATGGCGACTGGTACAGTAAAGTGGTTCAACGCAACCAAGGGCTACGGCTTCATTCAGCCTGACGACGGTTCGCAGGACGTATTCGTGCACATCTCCGCTGTTGAGCGCGCTGGTCTGACCGCCCTCAACGACGGTCAGAAGCTCTCCTACGAGCTGATGCAGGATCGCCGCTCGGGCAAGATGTCCGCAGGCGAACTCGTCGTTTCCTGATAAGCGCACTGGCCCCAACGGGGTCATTGACATGAATGAAAAGGCCGGATTTTTTCCGGCCTTTTTCTTTTGGAAGACGGTCCTGAACGGGCCGGTCTTGAAAAGAACGGATCGCATACCAATATAGGGTTCAACGGTGTTTCGGATGAAACCTGTCAGGTGGGCATTTTGATAATGCCGCTGTGATCGCGTTAACCAAAGATTAACCAAAACAGCTGATCCTGATCGTGAAAGCAGCGTCGACATGATCGACGCGCTCTGAAGCATCAGACCGTTGAACGCTTTGACCACGGATGTACTGGCATTGACGAAAAACGGATGGAAAGGTCGGGCTTGCCCGGCCTTTTTGTTTTTGAGCGCCAAAACGTAAAATGGCAATAAGCAGAAAAAGGAGGAGTCGGGTAACCGACGCCTCCTCTTTTTTTGACTACTTTGCCGCCAGCGCGTCGAGAATGCGGACCCAGGAGCGGATGCCCTTGTGGAAGGACTGCAGGTCGTATTTTTCATTGGGCGAATGAATGCGGTCGTCGGTAAGGCCGAAGCCGACTAGCAGCGAATCCATGCCCAGCATCTTCTGGAAATCACCGACGATCGGGATCGAGCCGCCCATGCCGATGACGACGGCGGGTTTCGGCCACTCGTCCGAAAGCGCGTTTTTAGCCTTGGTCAGCACCGGTGAATCATAAGAAAGCTGGATAGCCGGCGATGCGCCATGCTCATGAAACTCCACCGAGCAATCCGCCGGGATTTTCGAGCGCACATAAGCCCGGAAGCTCTCGCGAATGGCCGCGGGGTTCTGTTCGCCAACGAGACGGAAGGACACCTTGGCGGAGGCCTTCGCGGCGATTACGGTCTTGAAACCGTCACCGGTATAGCCGCCGATGATGCCGTTGACTTCCGCCGTCGGCCGCGCCCAGGTCTGCTCCAGCACGGTGCGGCCTTTTTCGCCCGAGGGAACCGAAAGGCCGACTTCACCGAGGAAGGCTTCCGCTGAGCGCCCCAGCGTTTCCCAGGAGGCCTTGATGTTGGCAGGGGTTTCCTCCACGCCGTCATAGAAGCCGGAAAGCGTCACCCGGCCGGTTTCGTCATGCAGGCCAGCCAAAATATCGGTCAGAATGTGGATCGGATTTGCGGCCGCACCGCCGAACAGGCCTGAATGCAGATCCCGGTCAGCAGCGGTGATGACGATCTCTTCCCCGACGAGGCCGCGAAGGGCGGCGGCAATGGCGGGCGTATCGCGGTCCCACATGCCGGTATCGCAGACCAGCGCATAATCGGCCTTCAGCTCATCCGCATTGGCTTCGAGGAACGGCTTCAGCGAGGGGGAGCCGGATTCTTCTTCGCCCTCAAAGAGAATGGTGACGCGCACCGGCAGGCCGCCATTGACGGCCTTGTAAGCCCGGCAGGCTTCCACGAAAGTCATCAGCTGGCCTTTGTCGTCAGCCGTTCCGCGCCCGGTAATCACTTGACGGCCAGCGCCGATATCCTTGATGGCTGGTTCGAACGGGTCATTTTCCCAGAGATTGAGCGGATCGACCGGCTGCACATCATAGTGCCCGTAAAAAAGCACATGTGGTGCGTCTTTGGTGGCTGCATCATGATGCGCCACCACCATGGGATGACCGGCCGTATCGCGAACGGAAGCCTCAAAGCCCAGTGAGGAGAGCGTTCTGACCAGCCATTCCGCCGCCTTGCGGCATTCCGCCTTATAAGCGGGGTCCGTGGAAATCGACGGAATGCGCACCAGTTCGAACAGCCGCTCGAGGCTGGATGTAAGATTGTCGTCGGCGGTGGAAAGAATGGGGGAAACGTCTGTCATCGCTGATCCTGTCATGTCTGTCGTGACCCCGCGATGGACGAGGCATCCGGGCATCGCGCATCGCGTGGGAACAAGGGGCTGACGTGTCGTGAATCGCCAAACGTGCAGCCGCCGGAACGATAGAGCAGTTCCGGAAAACTGCGAAGCGGTTTTCCATCCGAAATTGCGCATAAACAAAACCCGGAGCCTTCAGTAATGACAGGCCGCGGAGCAGATAAGCAGCGGTTTCAAGTTGCAGATGCTATTTCGCTTTTTTTGCGCTTTCGATCGCTCGGCGCATATATTCCAGCAGAAGCTGTCTTTCGAAACGGCGGAAATCCTTAAGCAGCGTCTCTTCGGTGGCCTCAGACGCTGCAATGGCATTCGCCTCCAGATCCCTGCCGCGCTGGGTCAGCTCGATGATCTGGGCCCGGCGGTCGCTGGGATGGGATTTGCGGATGATCAGCCCGTCGCGCTCCATACGTGAGAGCGTGTTGGCAAGCGTTGCCTGCTCGACGTCGATTCGATCGAGCAATTGCCGCTGCGTCAGGCCTTCCTCATGCCATAGCTCGATGAGGATGGGGAATTGCCCGGGGGAGAAACCCAGGGCAGCGGCTCTTTTTTGCAGCGCCATGGTGAATTCCCGCGCCATTTTCGTGGCGAGATAAATTGCCGATTCGTCCCGGGAAAATCCCATTCTTCCGTCCGTAGAGCATTTCTGCCGGCATATTCCGGCAATTTCGATAGCGCGATATATATCGTATGATATGTTTACGCCAGCCCGGAATCCGGAACAAAATAAAACCGCCATGGCCGGGAGGGATCGGCCATGGCGGTCATATTGGAGGACAAAGGCCCGGAGAGGGGGAAAGGCCTTTGTCCGGTCTGACGCGGCGGGGGACGAGCCAGCTATCAGACTACGGCGTGATCAGGCGCCGTCCCTTATGAAATGTGTCTCCAAATACGGCTTTTCAAGGGAGGAGCTGATTACAAATCGGTAACGTTCGGGTGAATTCTCAGCGCTTTTTGGGCGGCCTCGTTTCCAGTGCTTTGCGGTGTGTTGTGCGAAGTTTCGGTGGACGCCAAAACGGCCCCGCGCTATCCATATCGCCATGAAAAAAGGCGATCATCTCTTCCTCGTTGACGGTTCCGGTTTCATTTTCCGGGCCTTCCATGCCATTCCGCCGCTGAACCGCAAGTCGGACGGGCTGCCGGTCAACGCCGTCTCCGGCTTCTGCAACATGTTGTGGAAGCTCCTGAAGGATGCGCGCAATACCGATGTCGGCGTGACGCCCACACATTTTGCGGTGATTTTTGATTATTCGTCGAAAACATTCCGCAACGAGCTTTACGATCTCTACAAAGCCAATCGCACCGCGCCGCCGGAAGATCTGGTTCCGCAATTCGGACTGATCCGCGAGGCGACGCGCGCCTTCAACCTTCCCTGCATCGAGACCGAAGGTTTCGAGGCGGATGACATCATCGCCACCTATGCCCGCCAGGCGGAGGCGATTGGCGCCGACGTCACGATCATCTCTTCCGACAAGGATCTGATGCAGCTCGTCACGGCCAATGTGCATATGTACGATGCCATGAAGGACAAGCAGATCGGCGTCCCTGACGTCATCGAAAAATGGGGCGTCGGTCCGGAAAAGATGATCGACCTGCAGGCGATGACCGGCGATTCCACCGACAATGTCCCGGGCATTCCCGGCATCGGGCCGAAGACGGCGGCGCAATTGCTGGAGGAATATGGTGATCTCGATACGCTGCTGGCGCGGGCGGGCGAAATCAAGCAGCAGAAGCGTCGGGAAAACATCATCGCCAATGCCGATCTTGCCCGTCTTTCCAGACAGCTCGTGGCGCTCAGAACCGATGTGCCGCTGGAGCAATCTCTTGAGGCGTTGGTGCTCGAACCGCAGAACGGCCCGAAGCTCATCGCTTTCCTGAAGGCGATGGAATTCACGACGCTGACCCGTCGCGTCGCCGAAGCGACCGACAGCGACGCCTCTGCTATCGACCCCGCCAATGTGCCGGTGCAGTGGGGGGCGGATGCCCATGGCCCCGATCTCGATGCGCCCGCTTCGGCAGTCGCCATTGGTGACGTGGCCGCCGGCGCAACTGCCGCCTCGGCTTCGCCCTCTGCTGCGGCGAGAAAGCTGACCGGGGAAGGCAGCGCACCTGCCGATCTCGCCGCCGCGCGCCAGGCGCTTTTTTCAGCCGCCAAGATCGATACGACCGCTTATACGACGATCAGAGACCTTGCAGAACTGGACCGCTGGATTGCTGCAGCCCGTGAGACCGGCGTCGTCGCCTTCGACACGGAAACGACTTCGCTTGATCCGATGCAGGCGGAACTTGTCGGTTTTTCGCTTGCCATTGCCGATAATGGCAAGGACGCCTCGGGCACCGATATCCGCGCTGCCTATGTTCCCTTGACGCACAAGACCGGCTCAGGCGGCGATCTTTTCAGCGATGGTATAAAGCTTGCCGAAGGGCAGGTACCGTTTGCCGAAGCGCTGGCGCGTTTGAAAAACCTCCTCGAGGACCCTGCGGTTCTGAAAGTCGCCCAGAACCTCAAATATGACTATCTGCTGATGAAACGCCACGGCGTCGTCATGCAGAGCTTCGACGATACCATGCTGATTTCTTATGTTCTGGAGGCTGGCAAGGCCACGCATGGCATGGATTCGCTGTCTGAACGCTGGCTGGGCCACACGCCGATCGCTTACAAGGACGTGGCGGGATCGGGCAAGTCGAGCGTCACCTTCGATTTCGTCGACATAGACAAGGCGACGGCTTACGCTGGGGAAGACGCGGATGTCACCCTGCGCCTCTGGATGGCCCTGAAGCCCCGGCTGGCCGCCGAGCGGCTGACCAGCGTCTACGAGCGGTTGGAGCGCCCTCTGGTGCCGGTTCTGGCACACATGGAAGAACGCGGCATCACCGTTGACCGGCAGATCCTGTCACGTCTCTCCGGCGAACTGGCGCAAAAGGCGGCCGCCTTCGAAGAGGAAGTCTACCAGCTGGCGGGTGAGCGTTTCAACATCGGCTCGCCAAAGCAGCTTGGTGATATTCTGTTTGGCAGGATGGGCTTGCCCGGCGGCTCCAAAACCAAGACCGGCCAATGGTCGACATCGGCGCAGGTTCTGGAAGATCTGGCGGCGGAAGGTGCCGAACTGCCACGCAAGATCGTTGACTGGCGGCAGCTGACCAAGCTGAAATCGACCTATACGGATGCGCTGCCCGGCTATATCCACCCTGAAACGAAGCGGGTGCATACGTCATACGCGCTTGCCTCCACCACCACGGGCCGTCTGTCGTCTTCGGAACCGAACCTTCAGAACATTCCGGTGCGCACCGCCGAAGGCCGCAAGATCCGCACGGCCTTCATCTCCACGCCCGGTCACAAGCTACTGTCCGCCGACTACAGCCAGATCGAGCTGCGGGTGCTCGCTCACGTCGCCGATATTCCGCAACTGCGCAACGCCTTCGAAAACGGCATCGACATTCACGCGATGACCGCATCGGAAATGTTCGGCGTGCCGGTGGAAGGCATGCCGTCGGAAGTGCGCCGCCGCGCCAAGGCCATCAATTTCGGCATCATCTACGGTATTTCTGCTTTCGGTCTCGCCAACCAGCTGAGCATCGCCCGCTCGGAAGCCGGTGAATATATCAAGAAATATTTCGAGCGGTTTCCCGGCATTCGCGATTACATGGAAGCGACCAAGGCTTTCGCCCGCGAGAATGGCTATGTCGAAACGATTTTCGGCCGCCGCGCTCATTATCCGGAAATCCGCTCTTCCAATCCTTCGGTGAAAGCCTTCAATGAGCGGGCGGCCATCAATGCTCCGATCCAGGGCTCCGCTGCCGATATCATCCGTCGTGCCATGGTCCGTATCGAGCCGGCGCTGGAAGCGGAGAAGCTCTCCGCCCGCATGCTTTTGCAAGTACATGACGAACTCATATTCGAGGTCGAAGAAGCGGAAATCGAAAAGACCCTGCCGGTCGTCGTCTCTGTCATGGAAAACGCGGCCATGCCGGCGATTTCCATGAAGGTGCCGTTGCAGGTGGATGCGCGTGCTGCGGAGAATTGGGACGAGGCGCATTGACGGCTATCTGATAGGCCAATGTCATTGATTTGTTGCGTGCGCAGACTAGGGGGAACCTCTCACAAGGAGTTCCCCGATGCACGCCCCGCTCGTCTCGAAAGATCTGGAATATTTCTCCGCCAATAGCCACGATGAACCACCGCGCCATCTCGGTAGCCGTTACAATTTGGATGGCAAATTTCTGCCCGAGCCGGGCAATACGGTGGTTTGTCATCTCCTCGAGGGGTCGCAGAGCGAAAGCGCGATCATCAAGACGCGCCAGCGCTTCCTGGATATGCCCGAGGCATCGCAGCTTGCCTTCACACCGGTTTCCAGCCTGCACATGACGGTATTTCAGGGCATAATAGAATTTCGGCGCGCTCTGCCCTATTGGCCGGAGAACATGCCGCTCGATACGCCGATCGACACGATGACGGACTATTATCGCGATCGTCTTTCGGCTTTTCCCGCCCTTCCGGTTTTCAATATGCAGGTGACCGGCCTCATGCCCACAGGGCTGGTGATGCAGGGCGTGACCTCGGAAGACGATCGGATCGTTGCGTTGTGGCGCGATGCGTTTGCCGAGGCCTTCGGCTACCGGCATCCCAACCATGAAAGTTATGAGTTCCATATTACGCTGTCTTACGTCACGCGCTGGTTCGATCCGGAATGCCTGCCGCGCTGGCAGGCGATGCTCGATGAGGAGCTGGAAGAACTGCGTGCGGCAGCGCCGGTCATCGAGATGCGGCCACCGGCTTTCTGTGAATTCAAGGATATGAACCACTTCAAGGAGCTTGTCGTTTTTGATAGGAGGTGAGGCATGATTTGCCATGCCTGACGGCAGCCCGTTGCACCAATTCCGCTGAATCGGAAAAAATGCGCGTCAGGGCTGGTCAAAGCCCGTTTGGGCATGTATAAGCGCGCCAAATTTCCGATATCGAGACACCCGACATTCGGCCTTTGGTTCTGGCCGGTTCCGTTGTTTCGCCGCTAAAGTGGAGTAACAAAAATGGCTGTACCAAAAAGAAAAACAAGCCCGTCCAAGCGCGGTATGCGCCGCTCGGCTGACGGTCTCAAGTCTGCAACCTACGTTGAAGACAAGAACTCCGGCGAACTGCGCCGCCCGCACCATATCGATCTGAAGACCGGTATGTATCGTGGCCGTCAGGTTCTGACGCCGAAGGAAAGCGCATAAGCTTTTCTGAAGTCTTATTTGCAAAAAACCGGCCCTCGTGGCCGGTTTTTTGTTTTCTGAAGGGGGCGTCCGTCAAAGGCGGGTCACTTGGAAAATAAGATAACACCTCCTACACTCTCTGTGGGAGTTGGCGGGAGCCTGATGTGGGAGAGGAGCTTCGGTGAAATATCGCTGGATTTTGCTGATATTTCTCAGCCTCGGCCTCGGTTATGGCGCCGTGACAAGGGGCGGCGGCATCATCGCGGAAAGCTATTTCGGCGAAGTCTCCGATCAGGGGCGCACCACTCTGCGTTTGGCCGTCTCGGCCCTCGGCGGGCTTTTGAGCCGTTACGAGCCGCTGCCGGCCCTGATTGCCGACCACGACGACATTGAGGAACTGGTCGCGCATCCGAAGGACGAGGCCTTGCGCCAGCGTGCCAATGTCTATCTAAAATCCATCAACACCCTGCTGGAATCCTCCGATATCTACATCATCACGCTGGACGGCGAGACCGTCGCGGCCAGCAATTATGATGGACCGACCAGCTTCGTCGGCGAGAATTTCAGCTATCGTCCCTATTTTCAGGATGCGGCAAAAGGCTTGCAGTCGCGCTTCTTCGCGCTTGGCACCACCTCTCACAAGCGTGGCTATTATTTTTCCGCTCCCATTCTCTTTAATGAGGAGATCAAGGGCGTCATTGTCTTCAAGGTGGATATCGAAGGCATCGAGGCCTCCTTCGGTGATGGCGAGAACCGCATTCTGGTGTCGGATCCCGAAGGCATCATATTCATGACCGGAACGCCGCAGTGGCTCTATTCCGGCCTGATGCCGTTGACGCCCGAAAGGTTGGCGCGCACGGAGGCCTCCCGTCGTTATGCCAATGCCACGCTGAAGGAGCTGCCGGTAAAAAACGGCAATTTCGGCTCCCATCAACTGATGACGATCACCCAGAATGACGGCGAGAGGGAATATATGGTCCTGTCGCAGCCGATGCCGGATGCCGGCTGGACCGTCAGCGTGCTGATTGATACGGGTTCAGTCAGGACACAGGTCAAGACGGCGATGATTGCGATCATCCTGTGTCTGTGTCTCGCTGGCGCCCTCATCGCCGCCATGCTGCAGCGGCGGCGGCGTCTGCGTGAGCGCCTGACCCATCAGGCCGAGGCTCAGGCTGAACTGGAGCGCCGGGTAGAGGAGCGCACCGCCGATCTCGCCCGGGTCAACCAGGAGATCAAGCACGAGATTGCCGAACGCCGCCAGACCGAGAAACAATTGCGCAGGATGCAGAATGATCTGGTGCAGGCGGGTAAGCTTGCCGCACTCGGTCAGATGTCGGCGGCTCTGTCACACGAATTCAACCAGCCGCTTGCCGCCGCCAAGAACTATGCGGAAAACGCCTCGCTTCTGGTGGAGCGCGGACGTCTGGACGACGTGACGGAAAATCTCAGACGCATCTCGGGCCTCATCGATCGTATGGCGTCCATCAGCAAACACTTGAGGAATTTCGCCCGCAAGCCCAACGAAAAAATGGCGGCGGTCGGTCTGGAGGCTGTGCTTCGCGATACGCTGGAAATCGTCGGTGCGCGGCTGAAGGCCGCCAATGCGGTGCTGGATGTCGATCTCGGCCCGGTGCCGCTTGCGGTGAAGGCCGGCTCAGTGCGGCTGCAGCAGGTTCTCGTCAACGTCATCTCCAATGCTGCCGATGCCGTGGAAGGGCGCGAGGATCGCCGCATTGCCCTGCAGGCTATACAGCATGACCAGACGGTGTCGATCTTCATTCGCGACCGTGGCCCCGGCGTGTCGCCGGCGATTTCGGAACGCATCTTCGATCCCTTCTTCACCACCAAGGGTGTGGGGCGCGGTCTCGGCCTAGGCCTTTCCATCTCCTACAACATCATCAAGGATTTCGGCGGCCAGTTGCGTGTCCGAAACCATGAAGAGGGCGGGGCGGAATTCGAGATCGAATTGCCGGCAGCAGCCTGGCGTATGGAGGTGGCCGCCGAATGACCATGTCGCGGGTCCTGTTGATCGATGATGAGGAGGAGCTGCGTTTTTCCACCGCACAGGCGCTGGAGCTTTCCGGTTTCGCCGTCACCATGCTGGCGAGCGCCGAACATGCGCTCGAACTCATCGGTTACAGCTTCGACGGCGTCGTGGTCAGCGATATCCGCATGCCAGGCATGGATGGCATGACGCTGTTGCAGAAGGTGCGGGAGCTTGACCCGGAAATACCTGTCATCCTCATGACCGGACACGGCGATGTGCAGCTGGCGGTCAATGCCATGCGCAATGGGGCCTATGACTTCATCGAAAAGCCGTTCACGCCGCAATATCTCGCCGGCATCATCAAGAGAGCCAATGACCGGCGGGCGCTGGTGCTGGAAAACCGCCGCCTGAAGGCGGTGGCGGGCAAACATGACGATCTCGAAACGCGTTTGCCCGGCCGAACCCAAGTCATGGTCGATCTGCGGTATCGTATCCGCGCCATCGGTGCGACGGACGCCGATACGCTGATCGTCGGCGATACTGGTGCTGGCAAGGAGGTGGTGGCGCGGGCGCTGCATGATATCAGCGCCAGAGCCAACCGGCCTTTCGTTGCAATCAATTGCGCCGCCCTTCCGCAGACGCTGATCGAAAGTGAACTCTTCGGCCATGAGGCCGGTGCTTTTCCGGGTGCGCTGCGCCCGCGTTATGGCAAGTTCGAGCACGCTCGTGGCGGCACCATCCTGCTGGATGAAATCGGTTCCATGCCGTTCGAATTGCAGGGCCGGTTCCTGCGTGTCTTGCAGGAGCGGGTTATTACCCGTCTTGGCTCCAATGAAACCGTCGAACTCGACGTCCGCTTCATCGCCACCAGCAAGGTTGATCTGGAACAGGAAGTTGCCGCAGGCCGGTTCCGCGCCGATCTTCTTTATCGTCTGAATGTCGCGACAATCCTTGTGCCCTCCCTGTCGCAGCGCAGCGCCGATATACCGCTGCTGTTCCTGCATCTGGTACGGGAGGCTGCCGCCCGTTACGGGCGGGAGGACATGGACGTGCCGCAACAACTGCTCTCCGTCGTTTCCCTTCGCGAGTGGCCCGGCAACGTGCGTGAATTGCGCAATGCGGCGGACCGCTTCGTCCTTGGCCTGGAAAGCGATGCTTCCGAAGCATCACCGTCGTTTCAGGATGATGGCAGGGAAGGGCTTGCCACAAGGGTCGCAGCCTATGAAAAAAGCCTGATTGCGCGCGCGATTGCCGTCCACGGCGGCAATCTGAAATCCGTCTATGAGAGCCTCGGCATTTCCCGCAAAACGCTTTACGAAAAAATGCAGAAATATGAACTGCACCGGCATATGACAGAGGTGTGATGGGTGGATTTCCACCCACGGATGAACCTCTATGGGTAGAAATCCACCCATTGCCCTTTGTGACGACGATAAAAGCGCATCTCTCGGCAAGACCGCCGTTGCTGAACGACAATCCCGGATCGCAAATAGCTCACCCCGGCCGCCATAGAGGAGTATGCGCGGCTGAAGTGGCGAACATTTTCATCCGGGAGGAATCGATGAAAATACTGAAGACAGTCACCGGCCTTGCTGCCGCCGCTGCCGTTTCCCTTTTTGCGCTGTCCGCATCCGCTCAGAACTATCCCGAGCGTAACATCACGATGGTCGTGCCCTTTTCTGCCGGTGGCCCGACGGATACGGTTGCGCGCCTTGTCGCCGAATCCATGTCGAAGGATCTTGGCCAGCAGATCATCGTCGAAAATGTCGGCGGCGCGGGTGGCACGCTCGGCGCTGGCCGCGTTGCGGCGGCGGACCCCGATGGTTACACCGTTCTCTTGCACCATATCGGCATGGCGACCAGTGCAACGCTCTATCGCAAGCTCGCCTATGACACGACAAACGCTTTCGAATATGTCGGTCTGGTCACCGAAGTGCCGATGACCATTCTGTCGCGCAAGAACCTTGAGACCAAGGATTTGAAGGGGCTGATCGACTACGCCAAGGCGAACAAGGATAAAGTCACCGTCGCCAATGCCGGCATCGGCGCCGCCTCGCATCTGTGCGGCATGCTGTTCATGAGCGCCATCGAGACGCCGCTTGTCACAGTCCCTTACAAAGGCACGGGCCCGGCCATGACCGACCTGCTCGGCGGCCAGGTCGATATCATGTGCGACCAGACCACCAACACCACCAAGCAGATCCAGGGTGGAACCGTGAAAGCCTATGCCGTGACTTCGGCCAAGCGGCTCGACGTGCTTCCGAACGTGCCGACGGTCGCCGAAGAAGGCCTGCCGAAACTCGAGGTTGGCATCTGGCACGGCATCTATACGCCGAAGGGCACACCTGCCGAAATAAACGAAAAGCTCTCCAAGTCGCTGCAGGTCGCGCTGAAGGACAAAAATGTCGCGGCCCGTTTTGCCGAACTCGGTACCACGCCTTCCCCTGAAAGCGATGCGACGCCCGCAGCACTCAAGGCCAAGCTTGAAAGCGAAATAGCTCGCTGGAAGCCGGTTATCGAGTCCGCCGGCCAATATGCCGACTGATGATCAGGAAGTGACCGGCGGCGTCTCGCCGCCGGTTTCCTGCCGTCATTTTTAACGCGCGGAACGGTATGTCGCCGGCCGCAGTGGAGGGGCATCTTTCATGAAGTCGTTTTTCATTGACCCTGCCGAAGCAGCCTGCGGGGCCATATTCATCGGTTTTGGCGCTTTTTTCGCCTTGCAATCCTTCGGGCTGGAGATCGGAACCGCCTTTCGCATGGGGCCGGGTTACTTCCCGCTTGTTCTGGCAATCGTGTTGATCCTGCTCGGCAGCGTCATATTCTTTCGCGCCACGCGCGTGCAGGGTGATGTCATCGGCGCCATCGCCTGGCGGGGGATTTTTTTCATCCTGCCCGCACCGATCTTTTTCGGCTTCACGGTCCGTGGATTGGGTTTCGTACCGGCACTGTTTTTCAGCGCACTTATCGCAGCCTTCGCCTCGCACAAGATGAGCCCGCTGATGGCCGTCGTTATCTCCGCGGCCATCACGGTCTTCTCCGTTGCTGTGTTCAATTATGGTCTCGGCCTGCCATTCCAGCGCTTCGGCCCCTGGCTTAAATTTTGAGGCGCCCCGATGGATTTGCTTGATAATCTCGCTCTTGGTTTCGTCACCGCTTCGTCGCTGGCAAACCTTTTTTTCTGCCTGATCGGCGTGTTGCTCGGCACCCTCATCGGCGTGTTGCCGGGCATCGGCGCAACGGCGACCATCGCCATGCTGCTGCCGATCACCTTTCAGCTTGAGCCCGTCTCGTCGCTGATCATGCTCGCCGGTATTTATTATGGCGCGCAATATGGCGGCTCCACCACGGCCATCCTCATCAATATGCCGGGGGAGTCCTCCTCCGCCGTGACTGCCATTGATGGTTACCAGATGGCGCGCAAGGGCAAAGCCGGCGCTGCACTTGCAATTGCCGCCATCGGCTCGTTTTTTGCGGGTACGGTTTCCACCTTCCTCGTGGCAATCTTCGCGCCGCCTCTGACGGCAATCGCGCTGGAATTCGGTGCCGCTGAATATTTCTCGCTGATGGTTGTCGGCCTTGTCTCGTCCATCGCGCTTGCCCATGGCTCCATCGTCAAGGCGCTGGCCATGGTCGTGCTCGGTCTGCTGCTCGGTCTGGTCGGTACGGATATCTACAGCGGCACGCCGCGCTTCACCCTCGGCATCCGCGAATATGCCGATGGTCTGAACTTCGTTGCGGTCGCCGTGGGCGTGTTCGGCATTGCGGAAATCCTGCGCAATCTCGAGAATGAACGCACCCGGTCGGTGCTGATCGCCAAGGTCAGCAGCCTGATGCCGTCGAAGGAAGATTTCAAGCGTATGATCGGCCCGGTGCTACGCGGCACGGTTATCGGCTCGGCTCTCGGCATCCTGCCGGGCGGTGGGGCAATTCTTGCGGCTTTTGCCTCCTACACGGTGGAAAAACGCGTCTCCAAGAACCCGGAAGAATTCGGGCATGGCGCGGTTGCCGGCGTTGCCGGTCCGGAATCGGCCAATAATGCCGGCGCGCAGACCTCCTTCATCCCCCTGCTGACGCTTGGCATTCCTGCCAACCCGGTCATGGCGTTGATGATCGGTGCGATGATCATTCAGGGCATCGTGCCGGGTCCGAACGTTGCAACCGAACAGCCGGCGCTGTTCTGGGGCATCATCGCCTCCATGTGGATCGGCAACCTGATGCTCGTCATCCTCAACCTGCCGCTGATCGGGCTGTGGGTGAAGCTCCTGACGGTGCCTTATTACGTGCTGTTCCCCATCATCATGGCCTTCTGCGCCATCGGGGTCTACAGCGTCAATTCCAACGTCTTTGATCTCTACGCCGTCGCCTTCTTCGGTTTCATCGGTTACGTGCTGGTAAAACTGCGCTGCGAGCCCGCTCCACTGCTTTTGGGCTTCGTTCTCGGGCCGCTGCTGGAGGAAAACCTGCGTCGCGCCATGATTCTGTCGCGCGGCGATCCGACCACCTTCGTCACCCGGCCGATCAGCGCCACCCTGCTTTTCATCGCTCTGGCCGTGCTGATCGTCGTCTTCCTGCCAAGCGTGAAGAAGAAACGCGAAGAGGTTTTCGTGGAAGAAGACTGAACAATATCAAAATGTGAGACGCCGGCGATGGAAACATCGCCGGCTTTTTTGTGTCTGGATCGGTTGCGACGAATTCGCTTCACGAAAGCGACATATGGTTGACTCACGCTCGTTTAAGCCCAAGGAAGGGCGGGAAAGAGAGGTCGATATGACGTCGGAAACCGAAAAACGGATCATTGCGCTCGAGGAGACGATCGCACATCAGGCAAAGACCATCGAGGAGCTGTCCGACCAGTTGACGGAACAGTGGAAGGTGGTGGAGCAGACCCGCGCCAAGCTAGACCGCTTGACGGAAAGGTTCCTGAGCCTTGAGGAGCAGTCGCTGGACGCGCCTGCCATCACCCGGCCACCGCACTACTGACAGGGAGCACCCGATGAAAAACGACACAGTCGCACTTGCCGCCGAAATCACCAATTTCTGGAAAAAGGCCGGGCCGGACAAATGGTTCGACAAGGATGCCGCTTTCGACAATCACTTTCACGACCGCTTCCGCGACGCCCATTTCGCTGCCGCACGGCGTGAACTGGATGGCTGGCTCGCGGGTGCGGAAAGCAGCCTCGCGCTGATGCTCCTTCTCGACCAGTTCCCGCGCAACTGCTTTCGTGGCACCGCCCATATGTATGCCACCGATCCGCTGGCACGCCTGTTTGCCGATGAAGCCATACGCCGAGGTCACGATCAGGCAGTGAGCGAGGATTTACGCGTTTTCTTCTATCTGCCCTTTTCCCATGCGGAGGATATTGCGGCCCAGCAACGCGCCTGCGACCTGAACCAGCCCCTTGGCGGGCTTTATCTCCACCACGCCGAAGAACATCGCGATATCGTCGAACGTTTCGGCCGCTTTCCGCATCGCAACGACATATTGCTGCGGGAAACGACGCCGGAGGAACGGCAATATCTGGAGGAAGGCGGCTTTTCCGGCTGAATTTGAAATGAAAACGCCGCCAGTCCCGAAGAATGGCGGCGTTATTAATTGGACGTAGCCGGTGGTAATCAGCCGTCGAAGAATTCCTTCATCCGGGCAAAGAAGCCGGTTGATTCCGGATTGTTCTCCTTGGAGGAGAGCTGTTCGAATTCCTGCAACAGCTCGCGCTGACGCTTGCTGAGCTTCTGCGGCGTCTCGATCTGGATCTGAATGTAGAGATCACCCGTCTGCGCCGAACGCAGCACCGGCATGCCCTTGCCCTTCAGGCGGAACTGCTTGCCCGGCTGGGTGCCTTCCGGAACCGTGACGCGCGACTTCGTACCGTCGAGCGTCGTGACATCAAAGGTGCCGCCAAGCGCTGCCGTCGTCATCGAAATCGGCACGGTGCAATAAAGATCGGCACCGTCGCGCTGGAAGAACTCATGCGGTCGCACGGACAGGAAGATATAAAGATCGCCTGCCGGGCCGCCACGCATGCCGGCCTCGCCTTCACCCTGTAGACGAATGCGCGTGCCATCCTCGATGCCCGAGGGAATGTTGACCGAAAGCGAACGCTCTTCCGTCACACGGCCCTGACCATGGCACTTGCCGCACGGATCGGAAATCGTCTGGCCGCGACCATGGCAGGTCGGGCAGGTGCGCTCCACCGAGAAGAAGCCCTGTGCGGCGCGCACGCGACCGGAACCCTGACAGGTGGCGCAGGTCTTGGGCTGGGTGCCGGGTTTGGCGCCCGAGCCGGAACAGACGTCGCAGGTAATCGAGGTCGGAACCCTGATCTGCGCCGTCTTGCCGGCGAAGGCTTCCTCCAGCGTGATTTCCATATTGTAACGAAGATCGGCCCCGCGCTCGCGCCCGCCGGAAGAGCGGCGCGCACGACCGCCACCCATCATCTCACCGAAAATGTCTTCGAAGATATCGGAGAAGCCGCCATTGGCGAAACCGCCGCCGCCCATGCCACCGCCACCCATGCCGCCATTTTCAAACGCGGCGTGGCCGAAACGGTCATAGGCCGCACGCTTTTGCGGATCCTTCAGCGTTTCATAGGCCTCGTTGATTTCCTTGAATTTCCGTTCGGAATCAGCATCGTCAGGGTTTTTGTCCGGATGGAATTTCATCGCGAGTTTGCGGAAGGCGCTTTTCAGCTCTTTTTCGTCCGCGGTCTTGCTGACGCCAAGTGTTTCGTAAAAGTCTGCTTTCGCCATTAAGATAACAAGCCCCGCAAATGGATTTCCGGCTGCACGTCGGCAGCCGGATATCTTGCATGTATAGACAGGAGACTAAAAGTCACGCGATTAGGCGGACTTCTTGTCGTCCTTGATTTCCTCATAGTCGGCGTCGACGACGTCGTCCTTGCCACCTTCAGCGGAAGCGTCGCCGGCCTCGGCCTGCTGTGCTTCATAGATGGCCTGACCGAGCTTCATGGAGACTTCCATGAGGGTCTGGGTCTTCGCCTGAATGTCGTCAGCGTCAGGCTCGGAAGCTTCAACCGCCGTCTTCAGGCTGGCAATGGCATCTTCGATCGCCTTGCGGTCGGTCTCGGAAACCTTGTCGCCATATTCCTTCACCGACTTTTCGGTGGAGTGAATGAGGCTTTCTGCCTGGTTCTTGGCTTCGACACCTGCACGACGCTTCTTGTCAGCTTCGGCATTGGCCTCGGCGTCCTTGACCATCTTTTCGATGTCGGCGTCGGAAAGACCACCGGAGGCCTGGATGCGGATCTGCTGCTCCTTGCCTGTGCCCTTGTCCTTGGCCGAAACCTGCACGATGCCGTTGGCGTCGATATCGAAGGTGACTTCGATCTGCGGCAGGCCACGCGGGGATGGCGGCAGGCCAACGAGGTCGAACTGGCCGAGCAGCTTGTTGTCCTGCGCCATTTCACGCTCGCCCTGCGAAACGCGGATGGTCACGGCCGACTGGTTGTCTTCGGCGGTCGAGAAGGTCTGGCTCTTCTTCGTCGGGATCGTCGTGTTGCGATCGATCAGACGGGTGAAGACGCCACCCAGCGTTTCGATGCCGAGCGACAGCGGGGTCACGTCGAGCAGCAGAACGTCCTTGACGTCGCCCTGCAGAACGCCGGCCTGAATGGCGGCGCCCATGGCGACCACTTCATCCGGGTTCACGCCCTTGTGCGGCTCCTTGCCGAACAGCTGCTTGACGACTTCCTGCACCTTCGGCATGCGGCTCATGCCACCAACGAGAACGACTTCATCGATCTCGGCAGCGGTAACGCCGGCATCCTTCAGCGCCGCCTTGCAAGGCGCGACGGTGCGCTGCACCAGATCGTCAACCAGGCTTTCGAACTTGGCGCGGGTGAGCTTCAACGTCAGATGCTTCGGACCGGAAGCGTCTGCCGTAATGAAGGGCAGGTTGATTTCGGTCTGCTGCGAAGACGAAAGTTCGATCTTTGCCTTTTCGGCAGCTTCCTTGAGGCGCTGCAGAGCGAGCTTGTCGTTCTTCAGGTCGATGCCCTGATCCTTCTTGAATTCGCCGGCCAGATATTCGACCAGACGCATGTCGAAGTCTTCACCGCCGAGGAAGGTATCGCCGTTGGTCGACTTCACTTCGAAGACGCCGTCGCCGATTTCCAGAACGGAAATATCGAAGGTACCTCCGCCAAGGTCGTAAACGGCGATCGTCTTGCCATCCTTCTTGTCGAGGCCGTAAGCGAGTGCAGCTGCAGTCGGCTCATTGATGATACGAAGAACATCAAGACCGGCGATGCGGCCGGCATCCTTGGTTGCCTGACGCTGCGCGTCGTTGAAATAGGCCGGAACGGTGATGACGGCCTTCTCGACCTTTTCACCGAGATAGGATTCAGCCGTTTCCTTCATCTTCTGAAGGATCATTGCGGAAATCTGCGACGGGGAATAGTTCTTGTCCTGCGCCTTCACCCAGGCGTCGCCATTGTCGCCCTTGACGATTTCGAAGGGAACGAGGGCCTTGTCCTTCTCGACAGTCGGGTCTTCGTAACGCCGACCGATGAGGCGCTTGACCGCAAACAGGGTGTTAGTCGGGTTGGTGACCGCCTGGCGCTTGGCCGGCTGGCCGACAAGGCGTTCGCCATCGTCGGAAAATGCCACCATGGACGGAGTGGTGCGCGCACCTTCCGCGTTTTCAATTACTTTCGTGTCCTTGCCGTCCATCACTGCGACGCAGGAATTGGTCGTGCCAAGGTCGATACCGATTACTTTTGCCATGCTCTTCTCTCCTTGAAGCGAGCTGCCGGAACCCCGTGAGGCATTCTTGTGGCAACTCCTTGACTTGGATTTGCAACATTCGCTGCAGTTCTGCGGCGTATATAAGGAGCGATTTTTCCTGCTGCAAGGCGCAAGAGAGGGGTAAGCGCAGCAAAAAGCGCAGGAAACCTCAGTCTGTGCAGAAGCATAGCCATCAACGCTTGCGGAAACGGGAAAACGCGACTTTGACGCTATGCGTGGCCGGGTATCCTGAAGATATATCCGGTAATGGCTTGGAGCAACGCCGGCGGCTAAAGATGAGGTGAAATGGCGGACAGGGTGGGATTCGAACCCACGGTACGCTTTCACGCACACACGCGTTCCAGGCGTGCGCCTTAAACCACTCGGCCACCTGTCCTTTTTTCAAATCTGCATGTTTTGAAGAATGCAAATCACTGGAACGGCGCGATATATACCGATGAATTCGCAGGGATCAACACGAATCTGACAGTTTTTTGAAATGTCGGCAATTTCCTGCATTTCGATGCGGTTGCAAACGGGTTTTACCGCCTTTATCGATGCGCTATATGTTTCAAAACATGTCCGTTGAAGAGACGGACCACAACCGAGGTGTCCGGATGAAAGCTTTTTTGCGGTTTTTGAGCTTTCTTCTCCTTCTCGCGGCGGTTTTTCTGGGTGTGCTTGATTCGATCCGCTCGGTTTCCACGTCCTCGGTCAATATTACCGGCATCCTGTCCGTCTGGAATTATCTTCTTCCTGCCTCGCGCACCATGGTGGAAGCCGCCGTGGGTCACTATATTCACCCTGAAGCGTGGCGCTTCATTGAAAACGCGCTGTCGGCGCTGCCCGCATTTGCTTTTTTCCTCGTCCTGTCCCTGCTTTGCTGGATGGCCGGTTACAGGAAGCACAAGGCGATGAGGCGCTTGCCGGTCTGATTTTTCAGCCTGAACGACCTTGCGCCCGCAGTTGTGAACCATGAGAAGCGGCGATATTGGCCGCACGGAGGTCCCGATGTTCCTGTTCGATACGCTTTCAAAAAAGACGACGATGCCGACCGAAGAGACGGCTCTGCCGGGTCGTGAAGAGGCGCTCGTCGTGCCGGAGAACCATTTCGTCAATGGTCGGCCGTTGAAAGGCCCTTATCCAGACGGTTTGGAAATCATCTATCTCGGCATGGGCTGCTTCTGGGGCGCGGAGCGGTTGTTCTGGCAGACGCCGGGCGTTTGGGTGACGGCGGTGGGTTATGCCGGCGGCTTTACAGAGAATCCGACCTATCAGGAGACGACGACCGGCCAGACGGGCCACGCCGAAGTCGTGAAGGTCGTCTATGATCCGGCTGTGATCTCGTTGTCGGGCCTGCTGAGGATATTCTTCGAGGAGCATGATCCGACCCAGGGGATGCGGCAGGGCAACGATGTTGGCACGACCTATCGTTCGACAATATATGCGACGACCGAAGGCCAGCTGCAGCAGGCGCAAAAGGCGCGCGACACTTTTCAGCAGGCGCTGGAGGCGGCAGGCCATGGACGGGCCATCACCACCGAAATCGGGCCGCTTGAAACATTTTATTATGCTGAGGACTATCATCAGCAATATCTTGCCAAGAACCCGGGTGGCTACTGCGGCTTGAGGGGAACCGGCGTAAGCTGCAATATCGACTAGATTTTTTGCAGGTCGCCCCGGTGGAAAGACCAAAAAAGCGCCAGATAAAAGTTTTTCCACCGGGTCAAAAAAACCGGATGAATTTTTCATTGAGCCATGCAAGGATATGAGGCAAGCACAGCCGGTATAACGGTTGGCGGTTCCGCAGACATTCCCGGTAAACGGGATTGCGGGAGGACCCTTATAATATCAATTGCAACAACAGGGCTGCACAATGAAAAAATCCCTTCTGACGCTGTTTGCGCTTGCCGCAATGTCGGCTTCCGCGCTCGCTGCGGATGTCAAGCCGGCGCTGGTTTATGGCACGGGCGGCAAGTTCGACAAGTCGTTCAACGAAGCCGCTGCGGCCGGCGCTGAAAAGTTCAAGGCGGAAACGGGCATCGAGTACCGTGACTTCGAGCCGACCAGCGACACGCAGGGCGAACAGGCCATCCGCAACTTCGCCAGCAAGGGCTTCAACCCCGTCATCGCCGTGTCCTTCGCCTGGACCTCGGCCATGGAAAAGGTTGCAGCCGAATTCCCCGACACCAAATTCGTGATTGTCGATTCCGTTGTCGAACTGCCGAATGTCCGCTCCGTCGTCTATAAGGAGCATGAAGGTTCCTACCTCGTCGGTCTGCTGGCGGGCATGGCTTCCAAGACCGGCAAGGTCGGCTTCATCGGCGGCATGGATATTCCGCTGATCCGTAAGTTTGCCTGTGGTTATGCCCAGGGCGCCAAGGCGGCCAACGACAAGATCGAAGTCTTCCAGAACATGACCGGCACCACGGGTGCTGCCTGGAACGATCCGGTGCGCGGCGGCGAACTCACCAAGAACCAGATCGACCAGGGTGCGGACGTGATCTACGCGGCAGCCGGTGCGACCGGTATCGGCGTGCTGCAGACCGCCGCCGACAACAAGAAGTTCTCGATCGGCGTCGATTCCAACCAGAACCACCTGCATCCGGGTTCCGTTCTGACCTCCATGGTCAAGCGCGTCGATCTGGCAGTCTATAATGCCTATAAGGATACCAAGGACGACAAGTTCACCCCCGGTATCGTGGCGCTCGGCGTCAAGGAAGACGGCGTGGCCTATGCGCTTGATGACAACAACAAGGCCCTGATCACGCCTGAGATGATTGCTGCCGTGGACAAGGCGAAGGCCGACATCATTGCCGGTACCATCAAGGTTCATGACTATATGGCGGACAATTCCTGCCCGAAATGATATGATATGTAACTGGGGCGCATGATGAATTTTCATCTTGCGCCCTTTTCATATCCAGCCTTCGGAGAGGTTAGGTTTGAGTATGGATCCTGCAATCGAGCTCGTGGGCATCGACAAGAAATTCGGTGCCGTTCACGCCAACAAGAATATCAATCTGACCGTCGCCAAGGGCACGATCCACGGCATCATCGGGGAAAATGGCGCCGGAAAATCGACATTGATGTCGATCCTCTATGGTTTTTACCAGGCAGATGCTGGCGAAATCCGGGTAAACGGCGCTCCCGTTGCGATCCGTGACAGTCAGGCCGCGATCAGTGCGGGTATCGGCATGGTGCATCAGCACTTCATGCTTGTGGAAAATTTCACCGTGCTTGAAAACGTCATGCTGGGTGCGGAGGGCGGCGCATTGCTGGCCAGGGGCAGGGCCGGAGCGCGCAAGGAGCTGAAGCGTCTGGAGGATGATTACGGGCTGGAAGTCGATCCGGATGCGGTGATCGAAGAACTGCCTGTTGGTCTGCAGCAGCGCGTCGAAATCCTCAAGGCCATGTATCGTGGCGCCGAAATCCTGATCCTCGATGAGCCGACCGGCGTTCTGACGCCGGCTGAGGCCGATCACCTTTTCAAGATCCTCGGCGTTCTGCGTGAGCAGGGCAAGACCATCATCCTCATCACGCACAAGCTGCGCGAAATCATGGCGATCACGGACTCCGTCTCCGTCATGCGCCGCGGCGAAATGGTGGCAACCCGCAAGACCTCCGAGACCAGCGTCGAGGAACTGGCAGAACTGATGGTTGGCCGGCGCGTGCTGCTGCGGGTGGAAAAGGGCGAGACGACGCCGGGCGATGTTCTCCTCTCCATCCGCAATCTCACCGTCAAGGACAGCCGCGGCGTCACCATGGTGGATGATGTGTCGCTGGACGTCCGTGCCGGTGAAATCGTCGGCATCGCCGGGGTCGCCGGCAATGGTCAATCGGAACTGCTGGAAGCCATCGCCGGCATACGCAAACCATCTTCGGGCGAGATATGGGTGGATGGCCAGAAGGTGGACCGTCCCGATCCGGCGATCCTGCGCAAACTTGGTTTGGCGCATATCCCGGAAGACCGCCATCATATGGGCCTGGTGTTGAAATTCGAGGAATATGAAAACTCCATCCTCGGCTATCACCATGACGAGCGTTACGGCAGGGGACCTTTCCTGAACCCTGAGGCCATCCGTAAGGATGCCGTCGAAAAGATCGAGAAATATGACATCCGCCCGCCGAACCCTCATTTGAAGACCGCGAATTTTTCCGGTGGCAATCAGCAGAAGATCGTCGTTGCGCGCGAAATCGAACGTGATCCGAAGATGCTGATCATCGGCCAGCCGACTCGCGGTGTGGATATCGGCGCCATTGAATTCATCCATCGCCGCATCATCGAAATGCGCGATGCCGGCAAGGCGATCTTGCTGGTTTCGGTCGAACTCGATGAAATCCGTTCCCTTTCGGACCGGATCATGGTCATGTTCGCCGGCCGTGTCGTTGGAGAAAAAACGGCGGAAGCCGAAGAACAGACGCTGGGCCTGATGATGGCCGGCATCGCCGCATGAGGCATGAATGAGCACCGCTTCCGCACCCCTACCAAACTGGATCAGCTACGGCCTGTTGCCATTGCTGAACGTCATCACCGCCTTTCTGATTTCCGGGCTTGTCGTCTGGTCGATCGGCGAAAATCCGCTGGCAGCACTTCGCCTGCTGATCGAAGGCGCGCTCGGCCGTGGCGATGCCATCGGCTTCACGCTGTTTTATACGACAAGCTTCATCTTCACCGGTCTCTCCGTCGCCGTGGCTTTCCATGCCGGCCTGTTCAACATCGGCTCCGAAGGTCAGGCCTATATTGGCGGGCTGGGTGCGGCGCTGGTGGCGCTGGCGCTTGACCGTTACGTGCCATGGTACGTGACGATGCCCTTCGCCGTCATCGGTGCTGCGGTTTTTGGTGCCGCCTGGGCCTTCATTCCGGCCTGGCTGCAGGCCAAACGCGGCAGCCACGTGGTCATCACCACCATCATGTTCAACTTCATCGCTGCGGCCCTGATGGTCTACCTGCTGGTGAATGTGCTGATCGTGCCGGGCAAGATGGCGCCGGAAACGCGCACCTTTCTGCCCGGTGGCCAACTGCCGAAGCTGGACTGGCTGATGGCGTGGTTCGGCCTCAAGCTTGGGCCGGCGCCGTTCAACGTCTCCTTTCTTATCGCTCTGGTGATGTGTTTCCTCGTCTGGGTGCTGATCTGGCGCACCAAGCTCGGCTATGAGATGCGCACGCTCGGCGTCAGCCCTTCCGCCGCCATCTATGCGGGCATTCCCTATGCACGCACGGTCATCATCGCCATGCTCATTTCCGGTGGTCTGGCGGGCATGATGGCGCTGAACCCGGTCATGGGGGCTTCCGCGCGCCTGCAGGTGGAGTTCGTCGGCGGTGCGGGCTTCGTCGGCATCGCCGTATCGCTGATGGGGCGAAGCCATCCGCTCGGCATCATTTTCTCGGCATTGCTGTTTGGTATTCTTTATCAGGGCGGTGCGGATCTTTCCTTCGAGATGCCGAACATTACCCGCGAGATGATCGTGGTTATACAGGGTCTGGTGATCCTGTTCGCCGGCGCGCTGGAATATATGTACCGGCCGGCGATCGTCCACATCTACCAGCGTTTGGCAAAGGGGTGAGCTGACATGGATTTTTTCGATATGCTGGTCAGCATTCTCGGCTCGACCGTCCGTCTCACCATCCCGCTTCTGTTCACTGCACTTGCGGGGCTGTTTTCCGAACGCGCCGGCGTGTTCGATATCGGTCTTGAAGGCAAGATGCTGGCGGCGGCTTTTGCTTCCGCCTGCGTCGCCTATCTTACCGCAAATCCGTGGGCCGGTCTTCTGGCCGGCATTGGCGTCTCCATCGCGTTCTCGCTGATCCATGGCTTTGCCGTTATCACCAATCGCGGCAACCAGATCGTTTCAGGGGTGGCGCTCAACTTCATCGCCGCCGGTCTGACGGTGGTTCTGGGCCAGGCATGGTTCGGGCAGGGCGGCCGCACGCCGCAATTGCCGGGGGAGGGTCGTTTTGCGCCGATCATCCTGCCCGGCGCGGATGCGATGCGCGAAGTGCCCTTCATCGGCCCGCTCTACGCCAATGTCATTTCCGGCAACAATATCCTCACCTATCTTGCCTTTCTGGCGGTGCCGCTCTCCTGGTGGGTGCTTTACCGCACGCGTTTCGGCCTGCGCCTGCGTGCCGTCGGTGAAAATCCGGGTGCTGTCGATACGGCTGGTATTTCGGTGACGTGGATGCGTTACCGCGCCGTCATCGTCGCTGGCTTCCTCTGCGGTTTTTCAGGCGCCTATCTTGCCGTCGCACAATCGGCGGCCTTCATCGCCAACATGTCGGCCGGCAAGGGCTATATCGCGCTCGCGGCGCTGATCTTTGCGAAATGGAAACCGGTGCCGGTCATGTTCGCCTGCCTGCTGTTCGGTTTTCTCGATGCATTCGCCAATTTCATGCAGGGCAAATCCGTGCCTGGCATCGGCGAAGTGCCGGTGCAGATTTTCCAGGCCATGCCCTATATCCTGACCTGCATCCTGCTTGCCGGTTTCATCGGCGTCGCCAAGCCTCCCAAGGCCGGTGGCGTTGCCTATGCGAAGGAGCGTTAAACCCATGCCCTCTGATCCAAAGTCCCACGCCCTGTTCGAGGCGGCGGTGGAGGCCATGGCCTTCGCTTATGCGCCCTATTCGAAATTTCCGGTCGGCGCGGCGATCCGCGCTGATGACGGCAAAATCTACAAGGGCGCCAATATCGAGAACATCTCCTTCCCGCAGGGTTGGTGCGCGGAACCATCAGCCATCAGCGCCATGATCATGGGCGGGGCAAAGAAGATCAGCGAAGTTGCCGTCATTGCCGAAAAGCTGCCGCTTTGCACGCCCTGCGGTGGTTGTCGCCAGAAGATCGCCGAATTCGCCACGCCGGAGACGAAGATTTATCTTTGCGACGAAACCGGCGTCCAGAAGGTCATGACCATGGAAGAGCTGTTGCCCTCCGTCTTCAAGACCGAGTTGCCCTGATGACGGATGGCTTGATCGATATTCTGGTGGAGCGCCTGAACGGCCTGATGCCGCGCGTCGCCATCGTTCTCGGCTCTGGCCTGGGGTCGCTGGTGGAGGAAGTCAGCGACCCGGTCCGTGTGCCCTATGCCGATCTTCCAGGGTTTCCCGCCGGTGGCGTTTCCGGCCATGCGGGAGAACTGGTCGCCGGTTATCTCGGTGGCGAGCCCGTCATGATGCTATCCGGTCGGGTGCATTTCTACGAAAAGGGCGATCCGGCGGCGATGCGTCCGGTCATCGAGGCGCTGGCCGGTCTGGGCGTGCAATCGCTCATCCTCACCAATTCGGCGGGTTCGGTGAGGCAGGATATGCCGCCCGGCTCCGTCATGCAGATCACCGATCACATCAATTATTCCGGCATGAACCCGCTGATCGGCGAGGAAAGCGACCGCCGCTTCGTCGGCATGACCACGGCTTATGATCCGGACCTGATGCTGGCCATGCGCAATGCCGCGATCCGGGCGACGGTGCCTTTGTTCGGCGGGGTCTATATGTGGTTTTCCGGCCCGAGCTTCGAAACGCCGGCGGAAATTCGCATGGCACGGCTTCTGGGTGCCGATGCCGTCGGCATGTCCACCGTGCCGGAAGTCATCCTCGCGCGCTTTTTCGGGATGCGCGTTGCCGCCGCATCGGTTATTACCAATTACGGTGCCGGCATGACCGGCGCGGAACTGAGCCATGAGGAAACCAAGGACATGGCTCCCGTGGGCGGCAAACGACTTGCCGCTATTCTGAAGGAAATGATCTCAGGAGGAGCGTGACCATGGAACTCCAGCGTCCGCGCGAAGCGGCTGCCCTCACTCTGTCCTTGCTGGACCTGACCAATCTTAAGGAAGATTGCACACCCGAGCAGATCGCTGCTTTGTGCCAGCGGGCGCATACGGATTATGGCAACACCGCCGCCATCTGCATCTGGCCGCGTTTCGTGGCGCAGGCGCGTGCGGCTTTCGGCAAAGAACACGCGATCCGCATCGCCACCGTCGTCAATTTTCCCTCGGGCGATCTTGATGTCGCGACTGTCGTGGCGGAAACCGAAGCCGCGATCCGCGATGGTGCCGATGAAATCGATCTGGTCATTCCCTACCGTAAATTCATAGCAGGCGATGAAGCGGCGGTTTCCGAGATGGTGGCCGCCGTGCGTAAGGCCTGTGCGGCACCCGTGCTGCTCAAGGTCATTCTTGAAACCGGCGAGCTGAAGGACAAGGCCCTAATCCGCCGCGCCTCCGAGATTGCCATCGCCGAAGGGGCTGACTTCATCAAGACCTCGACTGGCAAGGTCGCCGTCAATGCCACCCTGGAGGCGGCAGACATCATGCTGCAGGCGATCCGCGACAGCCGTCAGAAAGTGGGCTTCAAACCCGCTGGCGGCATCGGCACGGTGGAGGACGCGACGCTTTACCTGCGGCTGGCGGAAACCATCATGGCTCCCAACTGGGCCATGCCATCAACCTTCCGTTTCGGTGCTTCCGGCGTTCTCGATGATGTGCTGAACGTGCTGGCTGGCGGCGAACCGGCCAAGGCCGCCAGCGGGTATTGAGCTTGATCCCGCAGGAAATCATCCGCCGCAAACGCGATGGCTTGTCTCTTGAGCCTCAGGAGATTGCCGCTTTCATAGAAGCGCTGTCGAAAGATGGCATATCGGAAGGGCAAGCGGCTGCTTTTGCCATGGCGGTGTTTTTCCGTGGCATGAACCGCAACGAGATGGTGGCGCTGACGCTCGCCATGCGCGACAGCGGCGATGTCCTCTCATGGAGCGAGATTGGCAGACCTGTGGCGGACAAGCACTCGACCGGCGGCGTTGGCGATAATGTCTCCCTGATGCTTGCGCCGATCGTCACCGCCTGCGGTCTTGCCGTGCCGATGATTTCCGGCAGGGGCCTCGGCCACACCGGCGGCACGCTCGACAAGCTGGAAGCCATCCCCGGTTATAATGTCATGCCGAATGAGGCTTTGTTCCGCCGGACGGTGAGGGCGGTCGGCTGTGCCATCATCGGCCAGACGGGCGATCTAGCCCCCGCCGACAAACGCCTCTATGCCATTCGCGATGTTACCGCGACGGTTGATTCCATACCGCTGATCACCGCCTCCATCCTGTCGAAGAAGCTTGCAGCCGGGCTTGAGACGCTGGTTCTCGATGTGAAAGTCGGCAATGGCGCTTTTATGCAGAGCGTTGACGACGCCCGCAATCTGGCCCGCGCGCTGGTCGATGTTGCGAATGGTGCGGGTCTTCTGACGACGGCCCTGATAACGGACATGAACCAGCCGCTTGGAGATGCCGCCGGCAATGCCGTCGAAATCGTCAATTGCCTGGATTTTCTGGCCGGTCGCAAGGCTGGAACCCGTCTCGAAAAGGTCGTCCTGTCCTTCGCTGCGGAAATGCTGGTACAGGCTCAAAAAGCCGCCACGCTGGAGGAAGGCGAGGCGCTGGCTACAGCCGCTCTGTCCTCCGGTCGGGCTATGGAAATCTTTGCGCGGATGGTTTCAGCGCTGGGCGGACCTTCGGATTTCGTTGAGAGCCCAATCCGTTATCTGCCGTCCGCGCCGGTTATTCTCCCGGTTCCGGCCGGGCGAAGCGGCTGGCTTAAATCCTGCGAGACGCGTGAACTTGGCATGGTTGTCGTCGAACTTGGCGGCGGCAGAAGAAAGCCGTCGGATACCATCGACCCGGCTGTCGGTATTTCGGATATCCTGCCGCTCGGCGTAAAGGTGGAAAAGGGCGAGCCGATTGCCGTTGTCCATGCGGCTTCTCCGGATGAGGCGGAACGTGCCGTCAAAAGGATAGCGGCCTGTTACGGGATCGCCGACAGCAAACCGGAGATCGTTGATCCTATCCTCGAGCGGATCACCTGACCAGCCGCATCTCGCCACCCGAGACTTTGAAGGATGACAATTGTTTCAAAAAGCTCATGCCGATCAGCATGTTGCTCAGCGCGTTATCCTTCAGCACCATGGCATCGACATTCTGAACGCGAATTGCGCCGATCTCCACACGGTCCAGCTTCACATAGGCCGCCATGGTCTGGCCATTGGCGGTTGAGATCGGATATTTGAAATCCAGGCTGTTGACGCCGTAACCAAGCCGACGCGCGATCGTCTCGTTGATTGCGACCATGGAAGCGCCGGTATCAACAAGCCCGTCGAAGGATTTGCCATTGATGCGGAAGGTCGCGTTGAAATGGCCGCGGGCATCTGCTTTCAGATTGACGCCGCCCAGCGAAACCGTTTGCGGCTTGGCGACCTCGGTCGCGGCCTCCGATTTATCCACGGCGGTTTCAGGGCGCGGCTGGAATTTCTCCACCAGCGCTGGAATTTGCGTGGCGCTGACCGAAAGACCGATAAGCAGAAAAATCGTGCGCGCCAGCAAGTCGTTGCTCCTCAAAGCCCAAGGTTATTCCTGGATAGGATAGGCGCAAAACATGCTGAAATCTTAAAAGAAAAAGCCATTCGCCGCGTATCGGACGGCGAATGGCTCAAACGGTTAAGCGAAGATGAACGGCGTTATTTGGTGCCGTACATGCGGTCGCCGGCGTCACCGAGGCCGGGGACGATATAACCCTTCTCGTTCAGATGTCTGTCGATTGCGGCGGTATAGATCGGCACATCGGGATGCGCCTCGCGGAAATTCTTGATGCCTTCCGGTGCTGCCAGCAGACACAGGAAGCGGATGTTCTTTGCGCCGCGTTCCTTCAGCTTTTCGACAGCGGCGATGGAGGAATTGCCGGTCGCCAGCATCGGGTCGACAACGATGACCAGACGGGCGTCGAGGCTTTCGGGAGCCTTGAAGTAATATTCGACGGCCTCCAGCGTATCATGGTCACGATACACACCGACATGGGCAACGCGCGCCGAAGGCACCAGTTCGAGCATGCCTTCCAGAAGACCGTTGCCGGCGCGCAGGATGGAGGCAAAAACCAGTTTCTTGCCTTCCAGAACCGGAGCCTGAATGGTTTCGAGCGGCGTGTCGATGGTTTCCATCGTCATTTCAAGGTCGCGCGTCACTTCATAGCAGAGCAGCGTCGAAATTTCCCTGAGCAGGCGACGGAAGCCGGCCGTGGAAGTTTCCTTCTTGCGCATGATGGTAAGTTTGTGCCGCACCAGCGGATGTTCGATGACTGTGACGCCGTCCATGAAACTGGCCTTCCTTTTTGATCTTGTGCCCCTGTCATTCACCGAAAGTGGGCTTTTCGCAAGCCTTCTTCGCGGTTTTACCCCGTCAACCGTCGTCTCGGGCGCGATCCAGTCTCGCAAGCAGCCGTTCGCGCGTCGCCTCGTCCACGAAGGCGCATTCCAGCGCGGTGCGGGTCATGTCGTTGATCTCGGCGTCACCGAAGCCGAACGCGTCGGCGGCCAACGCATATTCCCGGGCAAGCGATGTGAAGAAGAACGGCGGATCGTCGGAATTGATGCAGACACGCACTCCGGCGTCACGCAACGCCTTCAGCGGGTGGCTGGCGAAATCCGGATAAACACTGAGCGCGATATTCGAGCCGGGGCAGACTTCCAGAACCGTTCCCGTCTCGACCAGTCGGGAGACGAGATCGGCATCTTCGATGGCGCGCACGCCATGGCCGATGCGTGCCGGTTTGATGAGATCGAGTGCATCGGCAACGCTTTCCGGTCCGCAGACCTCGCCGGCATGGATCGTCAGCCCAAGACCCGCATCGCGGGCGATATCGAAGGCGCGCGCATAATCGGCAACCCGGCCCATGCGCTCTTCGCCCGCCATGTTAAAGCCGGTCACCAGCGGATGCCGGGCGCGCGCCGCATATTCCGCCGCCGCAATCACCCGTTCCGGGCCGAAATGCCGTTCGCCGGTAACGAGGATACGGGTTTCGATGCCGGTCTTTTCCTTTGCAATCCGGATGCCTTCGGCGATTCCGGCAAGATAAGCGTCAGCGCCAAGTCCAATTCGGTCGCCATGATCGGGCGAAATGATCAGCTCGCTGTAGATCGTGTTGGCTTGCGCAAGTTCGGTCAGATAGGTCTCGGTCAGGACAGCATAGTCCTCATCCGTCTTGAACACCTGCGCCACCGCATCGTAGCACTGGATGAACTCGGCGAAATCCGACCAGACATATTGGCCGTCACGCAGGAAGCTGCTGGTGTCTATGCCGTATTTTTCTGCCTGTTTTGCGACGAGGGCAGGCGGTGCCGCACCTTCGATGTGGCAGTGGATTTCCGCTTTCAGCAAATGCGATGTCAAATGAAGCTCCTGCCGTGTGAACCGGCCTCGATGCCAAGATGGTGGGCGATGCTTTCGCCGATATCGGCATAGCTTGAACGAATGCCGACATCACGAGAGCGGATGCCCGGCCCGAATGCCATGATCGGCACCCGTTCGCGTGTATGATCGGTGCCTCGCCAGGTGGGGTCGCAACCATGGTCGGCGGTGAGAATGGCGATGTCTCCCGGCTTCATTTTACGATGAATTTCCGGGATTCGCGTATCGAAAGCCTCAAGCGCGGCCGCATAACCGGCAACGTCACGACGGTGGCCATAAAGCATGTCGAAGTCGACGAAGTTGGTAAAGACGAGGTCGCCATTTTCAGCCTCGTCGATGGCCTGCAACGTCGCATCCATCAGGGCGGCGTTGCCATTTGCCTTGATGACGCGCGAGACGCCCTGATGGGCATAGATATCGCCGATCTTGCCGATCGCGTGCACTTTGCGCTCCGCCTCCACCAATCGGTCGAGCAGCGTCGGTTCGGGCGGCGGCACGGAAAAGTCGCGGCGGTTGCCGGTGCGTTCGAAGGTAGCGACCGTCTCGCCGATGAAGGGGCGGGCAATGACGCGGCCGATATTCAGCGGATCTAGCAACTTGCGAACCGTCTCGCAAAGCGCGATGAGCCTGGTCAGCCCGAAGTGCTTTTCATGCGCTGCGATCTGGAACACGGAATCGGAAGAGGTGTAGCAGATCGGCTTGCCGCTCCTGATATGTTCTTCGCCGAATTGCGCGATGATGTCGGTGCCGGAAGCATGGCAGTTGCCGAGAATGCCGGGAATATCAGCCTCTTTGCAGATGGCCTCCACCAGCTCCGGGGAAAAGGCGTCGCCCTCCGTCGGGAAATAACCCCAGTCGAAGGTGACAGGCGTTCCGGCGATTTCCCAGTGGCCGGATGGCGTATCCTTGCCTTTTGAAACTTCGCTGGCTGAGCCATGCAGGCCGAAAATGCGTTCCGGTGGCTCCATGCCGGCGGGAATGTCGCCACTAGCCTGGCGCGCGATCTCCAGCAAGCCAAGAGAGCACATATTCGGCAGCTTCAGCGGGCCGGATCGAAGCCCCGGCCTGTCGGCAGCACCTGCGGCACAGAACTCGGCGATGTGGCCAAGTGTATTGGCGCCAAGATCGCCATAGTGTTCCGCGTCAGGTGCACCGCCAACGCCGAAGGAATCCAGAACGAAAAGAAATGCTCTTGCCATAACTCACCGAAACAAAATGCGCCGACGGGCAATGTCAGGCCGAACTGTCGTTATAGATCAGCAAAACGTGAAGAAGGAAGCGCTTTTATGAACCATCCGGTAAAACCAGTGGTTCAATCAGCATCCCGTTTCGATTTCGGTGCGTTGAGGTTGCGCAGCACGTACCAGCCGGCCGCAACCACCATCGCTGCGAGAATATACCAGGTAACGGCATAGGAGAGGTGGCTGTTGGGGAAGGTAAGCATGGTTTTGCCGCCAACCGGCAGGCCGCCGGGATTGGGCGTCGCGTCCGCGTCGACGTAAAACGGCGCCACGTCAGAGAGGCCGGATGCCTGCGTGATCTGGGGAATATTGCGGGAATACCAGCGACCATTTGCCGGATCGTTGGTTCGAAGGAAAAGCCCGCCGGTTTCCGGCGCGCGCATCAGCCCAACGATCTCGACGTTTCCGGCCGCTTCCCCTTCCGGGCGCAAGGACGGATCGCGCCTGTCGGAGGGCACGAAGCCGCGATTGACGATGACGCTTGAGCCGTCGTCCCGCCGCAGCGGCGTCATGACCCAGTAACCGGGGCCGAGATCCGTGACCGTGTAGACCTGAACCTCCTTGTCGTTGAGCAGGGTGCCGGACAGTTTCACACGGCGATATTCGTAATCGGCGGGATCGGTGAGAGCAGGCCATTCGCCTGCGGCAGGCGCATCGACAGGCGCGGCATGGGCGCGGGCCTCGACACGCTCAATCAAGGCGAGCTTCCAGAAAAGGCGCTGGACCTGCCATGTTCCAAGCGCCAGCAGGCAGCCCGTCAGGATAATGGTCAAAAACAGGACGACGATTGCCGCAGGGCGGATACGCTGGTTTTGGGGTGCGATTTCGCTCATCTCATGGTCCTTGCGAAGCGCTTCTGGCAGCGAGATTGTCTGCTCCGGCAGGCCCCTTAGCCCGCATGCGCTTCATCCAGCAAATAACCCCATAAATCGCGCCAGGATTCATGGGGTTATGTGTTGGCGCGGAAAGCGGCCCGCCGGAAGTCCGGCAGGCCGTTGATTTATGGCTGCTCAGGGCAGGTTTTTCACATCTTCGATGTGCAGCGGCATCATGTTCTTGTTCATGTTGTACATGACCCAGAGCGAACCGGAGAGCGTGATCAGGAGCACCACAACGGTGAAGATCAGCGCCATGAAGGTCCAGCCGCCTTCAGACTTGGTGTCCATGTGCAGGAAGTAGATCATGTGCACGAAGATCTGGATGACGCCCAGACCCATGATCGCGATGACCAGCAGCGTCTTGTTTTCCAGAACGTCGCCCATGACCAGCCAGAAGGGGATCGCCGTCAGAATGACCGACAGGACGAAGCCGATCATGTAGCTTTTGAACGTGCCGTGGCTTGCGCCATCATGGTGATGGTCGTCGCCATGCGCGTCGTGATGTGCGTGTGCTTCGGAACTCATCAAAGAACTCCCATGAGATAAACGAAGGAGAAGACGCCGATCCAGATGACGTCAAGGAAGTGCCAGAACATCGACAGGCACATCAGGCGGCGCTTGTTCGCCGGGATGAGGCCATGTTTGCCGACCTGGACCATCAGCGTGACGAGCCAGATGACGCCAAAGGTGACGTGCAGACCGTGCGTGCCGACCAGCGCGAAGAAGGCCGACAGGAAGGCCGAACGCTGCGGGCCAGCGCCTTCCTCGATCAGGTGATGGAACTCGTAGATTTCGACCGCGAGGAAGGCGAGGCCGAACAGGCCGGTGACGCCGAGCCATATCAGCGTCGTTTTCACCTTCTTCTTTTCCATTTCCAGCATGGCGAAGCCATAGGTGATGGAGGAGAAGAGCAGGAAGCCGGTGTTGATGGCGACCAGCTTCAGGTCGAACAGGTCCGCACCCGAAGGGCCGGCCGCATAGTTGCGGCCGACAACGGCATAGGTGGCAAACAGCGTCGCGAAGATGAGGCAGTCGCTCATCAGATAAAGCCAGAAACCCAGCGACGTGCCGTTCTCCGGATGGTGGTCTTCCTTCAGGTAGAAGACCGGTGGTTCAGCGCCGGCGGCGCTTTGTGCAGGTGCATGAGCCATATTCGTTACGCCTGTTCCGCAAGCAGCTTTGTACGCTCAGCCTCGACAGTCGAAACGTCGGAAGCCGGAATGTAGTATTCGCGGTTGTAGTTGAAGGTATGGGCAATCGAGACTGCGATGATGGCGAGCATCGAAAGAGCCGCAAGCCACCAGATATGCCACACCAGGGCGAAGCCGAGGACGACGCTGATGGCGCTGATGATGACGCCCGCGCCGGTATTCTTCGGCATATGGATCGGGATGAACCCTTCCTGCGGACGGTCGTAGCCACGCTTCTTCATGTCCGCCCAGGCATCCACGTCATGAATGACCGGCGTGAAGGCGAAGTTGTAGGCGGGCGGTGGCGACGACGTCGACCATTCCAGCGTGCGGCCATTATAGGGGTCGCCCGTCACGTCGCGCAGCTGATCGCGCTTGAGGTAGCTGACGATGAGCTGAATGACGAAGGAGGCGATGCCGAGCGCGATCAGGAAGGCGCCGAAGGCGGCGATCAGGAACCATATCTGCAGCGAATTGTCCTCGAACTGGCTGATACGGCGGGTAATCCCCATCAGGCCGAGAATATAGAGCGGCATGAAGGCGAAGTAGAAGCCGATGAACCAGAACCAGAAGGACAGCTTGCCCCAGAACGGATCGAGACGGTAACCGAAGGCCTTCGGGAACCAGTAGACGATACCTGCAAGCACACCGAACACCACGCCACCGATGATGGTGTTGTGGAAGTGGGCGATGAGGAACAGGGAGTTGTGCAGCACGAAATCCGCAGGCGGAACGGCAAGAAGAACGCCGGTCATGCCGCCGATGACGAAGGTGATCATGAAACCGATCGTCCAAAGCATCGGAACGTCGAAATTGATGCGGCCCTTATACATGGTGAAGAGCCAGTTGAAGATTTTCGCGCCCGTCGGGATCGAGATAATCATCGTGGTGATGCCGAAGAAAGCATTGACGCTTGCGCCGGAACCCATGGTGAAGAAGTGGTGCAGCCACACGATGTAGGCGAGGATGGTGATGACACCCGTTGCATAAACCATCGAGGCATAACCGAAGAGGCGCTTGCGGGAGAACGTCGCAACGATTTCCGAGAAAACGCCGAATGCCGGCAGTACCAGAATGTAAACTTCGGGATGGCCCCAGATCCAGATGAGGTTGACGTACATCATCGGGTTGCCGCCGAGATCGTTGGTGAAGAAATTGGTGCCAACGTAACGGTCGAGGGTGAGAAGCGCGAGTGTGCCGGTCAGGATCGGGAACGAAGCCACGATCAGGATGTTCGAACACAGCGATGTCCAGACGAAGATCGGCAGGCGCATCATGGTCATGCCAGGCGCGCGCATCTTGATGATCGTCACGATCAGGTTGATGCCTGAGAGTGTCGTTCCCACACCGGCGATCTGCAGACCCCAGATGTAATAATCCACCCCGACGCCCGGGCTGCCATCAATACCGGAAAGCGGCGGATAGGCGAGCCAGCCGGTCTGCGCATATTCACCGATGAACAGCGAGATCATGGTTATGACGGCGCCGGCCGTGGTCATCCAGAAGGAGAAGTTGTTGAGGAAAGGGAACGAAACGTCGCGTGCGCCGATCTGCAGCGGCACGACGAAGTTCATGAGACCGGTAATCATCGGCATGGCCATGAAGAAGATCATGATGACGCCATGGGCCGTGAAAATCTGGTCGTAATGGTGTGGTGGAAGATAACCTTCCGAGCCGCCGGAGGCGATCGCCTGCTGGACACGCATCATGATGGCGTCGGCAAAGCCGCGCAACAGCATGACAAGCGCCAGAATGATGTACATGATACCGATCTTCTTGTGATCGATGCTCGTGAACCATTCGTTCCAGAGATAACCCCACAGCCGGAAATAGGTGAGGGCGCCAACGACGGCGATGCCGCCCAGCGCCACGGCCGCGAAGGTGGCGACAAGAATGGGCTCGTGAAGCGGGATGGACTCCCATGTCAGCTTCCCGAACAGGAACGACGTTTGATCGGAATTGACGATCATTTTCAGCCTCTTGCGATTCTAAGACGTAAGGTCGGCGCAGCCAGGCCGCGCCGAAGAATGCCGGGACGTATCGTCAGCCAGCGACTTGTTTGGTTTCCGGCAGCGCCGCAGGTTCGAAAGTCTGACCTTTGATCGCAGCTGGAGTGGATTGGGGGCCGCTGGCGACGCCGTAAGGCGCAAGCGGTGTGCAGACAACGGAGTTCAGCGCCTTGGCGATGTCGATGCCTTCCTTGCCTCCGCCGCCCTTGGCGTCGATATGCATCATGTCGCGCATGCAGAGCTTGTTGGGTTCGACACAGCGGTTGAGGATGGCGCTGTAAAGCTGCGGATCGACCGAGGCGAAATATTGCACCGGCTCGCGCTCAGAGGGCTTTGCAAACTCCAGATATTCCTGACGGCCGAAGCCCTTGCCGCCTTCTTTCGCCTTGGCAACCCACTCATCGAAGCCTTGCTGGCTGAGACCGTGGAACTTGAAGCGCATGTGGGAGAAGCCGGGGCCGGAGAAGTTGGCCGAGAAGCCGTCATAGACGCCTTCCTTGTTGATGACGGCGTGCAGCTTGGTCTGCATGCCGCCCATGGCATAGATCTGGCCGGCGAGTGCGGGAACGAAGAAGGAGTTCATCGCGGTCGTTCCGGTGATCTTGAAGTTGATCGGAACATCGACCGGAGCGGCGAATTCATTGACGCTGCCGATACCGAGTTCGGGATAGAAGAACAGCCACTTCCAGTCCATGGCTACCACTTCGACCGTGATCGGCTTGATATCGGCGGTGACCTGACGGTTTTCGTCGATGCGCTCCAGAGGACGGTAGGGGTCGAGACGGTGGGTGGAAATCCAGGTGACCGTGCCGAGCATCAGGATGATGGCGACAGGGGCCGACCAGATCACCATTTCAAGGCGCGTGGAGTGGTGCCATTCGGGATCGTAATCCTCGGCTTTCGCCGATTCGCGATATTTCCACGCGAAGAACAGCGTCAGCACGATGACCGGGACGATGATCAGCAGCATCAGAACCGTGGACGTGATGATGAGATCGCGCTGCTGGATGGCGACGTCGCCCGAGGGATTCATGACCACGAGGTTACAGCCGCTGAGCAGCAGCAGTACCGGAATAGCCAGAAGGGCGGATGGGATTTTTTTGATCATGCGCACGTTCTCTGAACTCGTACAGTTTGGATTATGCCGCGAATAATTGCCGAACATCATTTTTAGAATGAGGTATATTGTCGCGGTGCAGCGAAACCTTCGCGATGCACCATGTGCGGGCAGAGCTGCGTTTGAAGGCGGAGCGGCTGCATTATCGCATAGCGAGCTTGCGGGGCAAGCCTTTCTTATCAAACTTCAATTGACGTTACGGAGGGTGCGTGTGACAATCCGTCGCATCGTAACGCAACGGAAGAGGAGCCCGAGCGTTACAGGGAATGGTTCGACCATGACGCAGGAGGGATATTATGAGTTATAGCAATGCTGCTCCATCATTTGGGCAGGCGCCGGAAGCCAATGGTCATGGAACAGATCCGGTCAAGGTAGATCCGGATCGCATCACGATTGCGGTCATTCTTGCCAGAATGACGGAGTTTTTCGACTTTTTCATCTACGCCATCGCCTCCGCCCTCGTTTTTCCGCACGTCTTCTTTTCCTTCGTCGATCCGCTGACGGCCACGCTTTACTCCTTCGCGGTGTTCTCTCTCGCCTTTATCGCAAGGCCGATCGGCTCGCTGATCTTCCTCCAGATCGACCGCAAGTTCGGCCGTGCCGTCAAGTTGATGGCGGCGCTGTTCACGCTCTGTGGCTCCACCATGGCGATCAGTTTCCTTCCGTCCTATGCGGAAGCCGGCATGCTTGCTCCCTGTCTTCTGGCAGTGTTCCGCATCGGCCAGGGGCTCGGTCTCGGCGGCGCCTGGGATGGTCTCGTCTCGCTGCTTGCCATGAATGCACCGCAGAAACAGCGTGGCTGGTACGCCATGATGCCGCAGATCGGTGCGGCCATGGGCTTCGGTCTTGCCAGCGCCTTTTTCATCGTTTTCGTCACGCAGCTTTCCAATGCGGAATTCCTCGCCTGGGGCTGGCGTTTCCCCTTCTTCGTGGCGCTGGCGCTCAATGTTCTCGCGCTCTTTGCCCGCCTGCGCATGATCGTCACGCCGGAATTCCAGGCCATGCTGGAACAGCATGAGCTGGAGCCGCGCCCGATGTTCAAGATGCTGCGCTCGCAGTTTCCGGTCGTGGTCACCGGTGCCTTCGTGCCGCTGGCAAGCTTTGCGCTCTTCCACCTCGTCACGGTATTCCCGCTGAGCTGGGTGTCGCTCAATACAAGCCAGCGGGTCTCGGACTTCCTGTTCGTGCAATTCGTCAGTGCCATCATCGCCGGCGGTATGATCGTGGTGTCCGGCATTCTGGCCGACAGGATCGGGAGGCGGAAGCTTCTGGCTATCGCTGCGGTTCTCATCGGTCTTTTCAGCCTCGTGGCACCCGTTCTTCTGGGCTCCGGCGATATCGGCCGCTACTTCTTCGTTCTGATCGGCTTCGCGTTGCTTGGCCTGTCCTTCGGTCAGGCGGGCGGTGCACTGGCATCCCGCTTCAGCCGTGAATACCGCTATACCGGCGCATCACTTACCTCGGATATTTCCTGGCTGATCGGCGCCGGTTTCGCACCGCTCGTTGCTCTCGGATTTTCGTCTAAATTCGGACTGTTCGCCGTCGGAATTTACCTGATGTCGGGTGCCGTCTGTACGCTGGTTGCCCTCTGGTTCAGCCGAACGCTGGAAATGCCTTCGGACTGATCTGGGCAATTTAACAATCCTCGCAGCCATCGCGCCGCGGAATCCTGTCGGATTTCGCGGCGTTTTTGTTTTTTTATTGCGCGAGGCCGTTTTTAATCTTGACTCGGCCGTTCATGAAATATTATGTAAGCAATACTGACATAATTAAGTGTGTCTCACTGCCGGAAATGCCGGCCATCAGGGAACGCGATGCGAACGACGACGATCATTATTTGCGAAAAAGCGGCCATTGCCGCCACGCCGTTTGCCGGCCGCAAAACGACCGTTCGCGCCATTAAACGCCGATAAGCAGAAAAAGAGGAGCAGCCAGGTCGCCTGCGGCTCCGCCCGCAGAGTGCCGGCTGACGCGCCGGGTTTCGGGAAAAAGAGGGTGATGCCGCGCGAAATGCGCAACGAGAGGAGAGTGCCTTGAGCGTGACGGAGCAAAAATTCGGCCTTTACGATGCGGCTTTTGAAAAAAGCAGCTGTGGCGTCGGTTTCATCACCCGCAAGGACGGCGTGCAGACGCATGATGTGCTGAAGCGCGGTCATGAGGCGCTCTGTGCCGTGCCGCATCGCGGCGGCATGTCGGCGGAAGGCGTTGGCGATGGTGCGGGCGTGTCGCTGGACCTGTCGCTCTCCTTTTTTCGTGAGCTGACGGGACAAGGTGCCCTCAAGGCCGGCCGGTTCGGCGTCGGCAATTTCTTTCTGCCGCAGAACCCGGCTTTCCACGGTGAGGCCGTCGGTATTATCGGCAGCGCCCTGAAAGAGCAGGGCTTTTCGGTCCTGCTGGTCCGCGATGTGCCGGTCAATGACGCGGCCATCCGTCCCGCCGCAATCCCCTACCAGTTACCGATCCGCCAATGGGTCTTTTCGGCACCAGTGGAATGCGCAACCCTTGCCGAGTTCGATTGGCGCATCCACAAGGCGCTGCTTGCCATCGAAGCGCTCGCTTACACCGTGCCGGAGCTTGCCGGTTTTTACCCTCTGTCGCTCAGCGCGCGCACGCAGGTGCTCAAGGGCCGTCTGAACTCCCAGGAGGTTATGCCCTATTTCTGCGATCTGACCGACCCGCGCCATGAAGTGCATACGATGTATTTCCACACGCGGTTCTCTACCAATACCGATCCGCACCCCTCCATGGCGCAGCCCTTCCGCCTGATGGCGCATAATGGTGAGCTGAACACCGACAAGAAGAACCGGCTGTCAGAAGCGGCGGTGGCGCTGGCGAAGAATGCCAGCATTATCCGGCCGAAGGGCCAGTCGGACAGCTGCCGTCTGGACCAGACATTGCAGGCGCGGGTGATGGAGGATGGTCTCGACCTCGTCACCGCCGTGGTCTCGATGATGCCGCCGGCCTGGGAAAACGACGACACCCTGTCGCCGGGTGTGAAGGCGATGCTGGAATATTTCTCGCTCTATGAAGAGAAAAACGACGGCCCCGCCGCGCTGATCTTCGGCGACGGCACTATCATTGGTGCACGTCTCGATCGCCTTGGCCTGCGCCCGCTGCGCACCGTCGAGACGGAAGACTATCTCTGTGTCATGTCTGAGGCAGGTCAGATCGCCTTTCCGGCGGAAAGCGTCATCCGCCGCGGCCGCATTGAGGCGGGCGGCATGCTCTATTACGATCATGCTGAGCGTCGTGCCTTTTCCACGGTCGAGGCGCTGGAGCTTCTGGCCTCGCAGCGGGACTATTCGTCGCTGCTATCTGAAGCGCGAGTGATGCTTGGTGATCTGCCGGAAGTGCCCGCCGACAAGCAAGGCTCACCGTTGCGCTATAATGGCGATCTGGAACGGCACCAGCGTTATGTCGCCTATTCGCACAATCAGGAAAGCTTCAAGTTCCTGATGGACCCGATGCTGGCCTCCGGTGCGGAAAAGATTTCAGCGATGGGGTACGGCAATGCCATCAACGCATTGTCCGATCAGGAAGGTGGGGTTGCGAAGTATTTCTCGCAACGTTTCGCGCAGGTCACCAACCCACCGCTCGACAGTATCCGTGAGGCCGATGGTATGACGCTACGCGTGGCGTTGGGCGCAAAGCCGAATAGCGGCGCGGCCAAGGCCCGCCAGATCGTCGTGCGGTCGCCGATCCTCACCCACCTCGACATGCTGCGCATTCGCGAGCAGCCCGAGACACCCGTTCGTCGTTTCGAGATGCTCTATACGCCGATCTTTGATGCGGCTGATGCCAATGAGGCAGCCCTTCGGCAAGCGATCGATGGCCTCTGCGACGAGGTTGCGGCTTTCGCAGCCGAGCAGGGCGGGATTGCCGTCATCACCGACCGGCATGTCTCGGCAGGCCGCGCGGCCTTGCCGATGATCATGGTCGTTTCCGCCATCAATCAGCGGCTGATCGAGGAAGGTCTGCGGCTACGTGTTTCCCTGATCGTCGAGAGCGGCCAGTTTTCCTCCTCCCATCATATCGCAGCCGGCCTCGGTTTCGGTGCTTCGGCGGTCTATCCGCTCGGCGTACAGTTCCGTGCGGAAGAGAAATTCGGCGCCGAGGCCGACAAGGCGTTCAAGCGCTTCGCCAAGGCGGCGGAAAAGTCGTTGATGAAGACCATGGGCAAAGTCGGCCTGTGCACGGCGGAAAGTTATATCGGCGGTGAGTTCTTCGAGCCGAATTTCCTCGACACCAACGATCCCGTCCTGAAGCGTTATTTCCCCAATGTGAAGACCCCGGTTGGTGGCGTCACCTTCGCCGTCATCGCGCAGGCTGTTGCGGACTGGCACCGCAAGGCGCTTTCGGTGAAGGGGGAGAACGACATTCCGCTGCTCGGTCTTTTCAAGGAACGCGCTGAAGGTGCCGGCCATTCTTATGGCACGACGGCAGTTCGCGGCTTCGTGGACATGACGGAGGAAAAGATCGGTTTCGACAAGGGAACCGAAAACGAGGAGGCTCTGCGCCTTCTGCCGCTTAACCGGCTGGAGGACGCTTTTGGTCTTAATGATGCGGCCTATTATCACAACAGCTTCGACCGGCTGACCCCGGAGGCCATCGACGCATTCGAGGTGACGCCCGGTTATCGTTCCTTTGCCCGTATGATGGCAGAAGAAAGGGCGCGCCGCCCGGCCGCCCTGCGCGATGTTCTGGAATTGCCGGCCGATGTGACCTTTGCCGGTTCGGCCGAAGAATTCCGCCGGGAAATGGGGCGGTTTTCCCGGCAGGGCAATAACAGCTTCATGGTGCGCGGATTGCGCTGCGAAGAGGCAGGAGACAGCGCGTTCCGGCTACAGCTGATCGGCCCACATGGTCATGAACTTGCCCGCCTCGCGGCACTCGGCCAGTCGCTGCTCGACCGTTTCGGTGACGATATCGCCGGCCATTGGCTGGAAGGTGGTGCGCTCATGGTGCAGGCGAAGGGAGAGGCATCCACTTATCTCTCACTTATCCGCACCGCACCGGATAGTATTCCGCTTGAGACCGTGCAAAAGGCAAGCGAGATCACCAAGACCCTCGCATCGGGTGCCATGAGCCATGGCGCGCTGGTTGCGGCCGCCCATGAGGCGGTTGCCCACGGCACCAACATGGTTGGTGGCATGTCCAATTCCGGCGAAGGCGGTGAGCATATCTCCCGTTACGGCACCATCCGTGCCTCGCGCATCAAGCAGTTCGCCTCCGGCCGCTTCGGTGTCTGGGCCGGTTATCTTGCCGATCCAATGCTGGAAGAGATCGAGATCAAGATCGGCCAGGGCGCAAAGCCGGGCGAGGGCGGGCAGTTGCCGTCTCCCAAGGTGACGGTGGAAATCGCGGCGGCACGCGGCGGCACGCCAGGCGTCGAACTCGTCTCGCCACCGCCGCATCACGATACCTATTCGATCGAAGATCTGGCCCAGCTCATTCACGACGCCAAGGCGGCGCGGGTGCGCGTCATCGTCAAGCTCGTGTCGTCGGAAGGCATAGGCACGATTGCAGTCGGCGTTGCCAAGGCTGGTGCCGACGTGATCAACGTTGCAGGCAATACCGGCGGCACTGGTGCGGCGGCCGTCACCAGCCTCAAATATACCGGCCGCGCGGCGGAAATCGGCATTGCCGAGGTGCATCAGGCACTCTGCGCCACCGGCCTTCGTGCCAAGGTGCTGTTGCGTTGTTCCGGCGCGCACCAGACGGCGAGCGACGTGGTGAAATCGGCGTTACTCGGCGGTGATAGTTTCGAATTCGGCACAACGGCGCTGATGATGCTGAAATGTGTGATGGCGAAGAACTGCAACATCAAGTGCCCGGCCGGTCTCACCACCAATCAGGAAGCCTTCAACGGCGATCCGCGGGCGCTGGCGCAATATCTCATGAACATCGCCCATGAAACGCGCGAGATTCTGGCCGGGCTTGGCATTGCCTCGCTGCGGGAAGCCCGTGGTCGTTCTGACCTTCTTCACCTCCTCGATCATCCGGCGAGCGTCGGCCAGCTTGACCTCCGGGCAATGCTTGCCGTGGTCGAAGAGGTGAAGATCGACAGCCCGGTCTATATGGAAAAGGACTTCGCACTCGACGATGCCTTCATCGATCTCGTGCGTTCGGCGTTGGTCGACAGCAAGCGAGACAATATCGAACTTGGCGGCAATCGTTTCCTCAACAATTGCAACAAGAGCGTCGGCGGCCAGCTCGCCGTCGATATCGAACGCATGCTGAACCACGAACTTTCCGATGAGCAGCTGGACGCGCTTCCGGCTGTCAAGCGGGATGGCCGTGGCCGCCGTTTTCTGGAAGCAGGTTCGGTGCGCATCGATACGTCAGGTTCCGCCGGTCAGTCCTTCGGCGCTTTCTGCAACGACGGCATGGTCATGGTGCATACCGGCACCTGCAATGACGGTGTCGGCAAAAGCGCTTGTGGCGGCACCATCGTCGTGCGCTCGCCCGGCGGCGGTTCGCAAGAGGCGGGTGGTAATGTGCTGGTCGGTAATTTCGCGCTGTTCGGCGCAACCGGCGGCCGCACCTTCGTGGAAGGGCAGGCGGGCGACCGTTTCGCAGTGCGTAATTCCGGCGCCACCGCCGTGGTCGAAGGCGTCGGCGATTTTGCCTGCGAATATATGACCAACGGCGCGGTTCTCAACCTCGGCAGTTTCGGCAAGGGTTTTGGTAACGGCATGAGCGGTGGCTTCGTCTATCAATATGATCCCTATGGCGATCTGCCGAAGAAGGTCAGCCATGATTCCATCCTGCTCGGCTCGATCACCGGTGAGGATGAACAGGCAGCGATCCACAATCAGGCAGTCCACCAGCTTCTGAGCCTGCATGTCGCAGAGACCGGCTCGGCCAAGGCGGCATGGCTTCTGGAAAACTGGGAAAGCGAACAGCATAATTTCGTCTACGGTATGCCGCGCGCCCTGCTGCTTTATCAGGACAGCGACGAAATCCTCAAAGCAAAGCCCCGCAAGGAATTGCTGGAGGAACTGGCCTCGGCACTTGCCGCCCATCAGCTGCGCAAGTTCAAGCTCGCCTATCGCGACCGCAAGGCTGTCTTGAACGGAACAGTGCCGGGTTATGGCGAGACGGATACAGAAGACATGTATGCGCTGCTTAATAACTACACCGTGTTGAGCATGGCGCAGGCCATCGCCCTGCAACGGTTGCCGATGGCATCCGGCCCTTCTGATCCCGCCATCGAAAAGGCTGTGCGCAATCTCATCCTCACGGAAGATTACGCGCTGATGCAGCGGCTGCTGAAATATGCCCGCGAAGCGCTTTTCGACCATAGCGACGAACAGCTTGCGGTGATGATCGCGGCCAAGCGGCTCGATGATTACAAGCAGGCGCTGGCACGCCGGAACATATGGTCGGTGGACAGCCCAGGCACCTATGGCTGGATCATTCAGCAGAACAGGAAAAACATCGAGAAGATCGGCCGCCTGCCGGGCTTCGAGGAGCTTTTCGCCGCTCGAGCCATTCCAGACCTTGCCACCGCATCCAGCCAGAACAGGGCAGCATGATGAAGATACCTTACATTCCACAGGATGCGCCGTTTAACGGCGACCAGCGCGCCTGGCTCGCCGGTTTTCTGGCCGGGCTCCACTCCCGCACCGCCATCAGCCTCGAGACATCGGTGGCCTCTGCTGCCCCCAAGGCGACGGCCAGCCTGCTGAACATCCTTGTCGGCACCCAGACTGGCAACGCCGAGGCCTTGGCGATGGATATCGCTGCCGCTGCCCGCACCCAGGGCATGCAGCCCGTGGTAACGGCGCTGGACGACGTTTCCATGGACAGTCTCGGCTCCATGAAGCGGGTCATCGTGGTCACCTCGACCTATGGCGAAGGCGAGATGCCTGACAATGCCCAGCTGTTCTGGGAAGCGCTTGCCGCCGATGGTGCACCGCGATTGGATGAGATGAATTTCGCTGTTCTTGCACTCGGCGATACCGGTTATGACGGCTTCTGCCAGGCGGGCAAGCTTATCGATACGCGCTTTGAACAGCTCGGCGGCAAGCGCATGAAGACGCGTATTGACTGCGATATCGATTTTGAGGATGCCGCCGCCGCCTGGATCGGCGAGACGCTGCCGCTTGCCCTCGCCATCGATGGCGGCAATGCAGCCGCGGTGACGCCTGTGGTCGCCGAGCCGCCGGCACGGGTAAAACAGGGCTGGGGTCGCAAGAACCCCTATTCGTCACGGGTGAGCGTCAATCGCCTCCTTTCCGGGCCGGCCTCGTCCAAGGAGATTCGTCATTACGAATTCGATCTTGGCGCGAGCGGCCTCGACTATGAGGCCGGTGATGCACTTGGTGTGGTCCCCCTCAACGATCCGAAACTGGTCGGTGCTCTGCTCGATTGCTTTGGAGCGAGTGCGGATGGCGAGGTCGCCGGGCTCGACCGGCCGGTTGGCGATGCGCTTCTGAACATGTTCGAGATATCGACGCCTTCGCGTGAGTTGGTGGCCGAAATCGGCAAGCGCGCAGGATATGACGAGTTGAGCCATATCCTTGCCAACGGAGACAGGGAGCAGCTTGCCGCCTTTCTCTGGAGCAAGGATATTCTCGATCTGCTCAATCTCGGCGGAAAGCCCATATTCGATCTTGCCGAATTCGTGACCTTCCTGAAGCCGCTGCAGCATCGCGCTTACTCCATCTCCTCCAGCCCACTGGTTGCGGAAAACAGCGTGCATCTGACGATCGCCAGCGTGCGTTATCGTGCCGAAGGCCGCGAGCGTGGCGGCGTATGCTCCACCTATCTGGCGGATCGGGTGGAAGCCAACCAGAATGCCGGGATTTTCGTTTCGCCCAACAAGGCATTCCGCGTGCCGCAGAATAATGACGCGCCTGTCATCATGGTCGGACCGGGCACGGGCATCGCGCCTTTCCGGGCCTTTCTGCAGGAACGGCAGGCAAGGGGTGCAAACGGCAGGAACTGGCTGTTCTTTGGCGACCAGCACCGTCAGACGGATTTCATCTACGAAAACGAGCTTGGCAAGATGAGCCGTGATGGCGTGCTGACGCGCCTCGACCTTGCCTTCTCGCGGGATCAGGCGGAAAAGATCTATGTCCAGACCCGCATGCGCCAGAACGGCAAGGCGCTTTATCAATGGCTCGAAGAAGGCGGATATTTCTACGTCTGCGGTGATGCGACCCGCATGGCGAAGGATGTAGATGACGCCCTGCACCAGATCGTCGCCGACGAAGCCGGCATTTCTGCTGAAGCGGCAAGCGATTATGTGAACCGGTTGAAGCGCGAAAAGCGTTATCTGCGTGACGTCTATTAGAAGCGGAGTATGTGGGAGGTCCCCTCTTGCTGCGCCTTATGGCTCAGCAATTGGTGCAGGTGACCTCCGCATCGCGCTGCTTGAAGAAATAATCACGGCCGATGGTGATCGACCTTACGCCGGACGAGGCGATGTCGGGCATGAACATCAGCAACTCATGCTGGATGGAAAGCTCGACGTGAATGAGAAAGCTGTTTTCGATGAGCAGGCGGGTTGGAACCGCCACTGCCGATCCCACCGCATATGGTCTCTGGTCGTTCTCATCCCAGGACCAGGCAATTTTCGCTTGTTTCTGCTTGTCAATCGTTACGCCGCTGATCTTCAGCTTCAAACCATTCGTGCTGTAAGGCGCGAAGACAGCCGCCGCAACATTCTGCATGTTTTTGAGATAAGTCTTGTCGACGGAGCTCGTTTTGGAGATCAGGTCGTTGATCGTCGCTGAAGCGCTGCTTGCTCGCTTATAGGTATTGTAACCGATGGTCAGCTCGAAGGATGTCACGTAAAGGGCGAGCAATATCGGGAAGAGAATTGCGAATTCCACAGCGCCCACACCACGGCGATCTTTTACGAAGCGTGTGACGAGTGCTGTAAAACGAAGTCTGCCGTTCGCGACGGCGGCCATCAGCCCTGCCATCATGAGCCCCCGCTTGTGGTGTATTTCTCGTTCACGAAAGCGTCGGTCGCGACGATAAGGAAATGCGAGGGCATAGACCCGTCAGCTGGACGTATTTTTGTAAGATAAGGTCGGATGATATCGGCGATGACACGCCAGCGATAATAAACGCGCAGCATGTTGATCGTTTCCGGTCCGCCCGGCTTGAAGCCGAATTGCGCCGTGTCGAGATCGTAATATTCGCCGTAAGCCTTCAGTGGCACCGTCGTGGGTATGTCCTTGAAGGCGGGAAAGGAGCGAAGGTCGATATAGAGTTTTTGTTCGGTTTTGATCTCATCCGCAGAGCAGGTGATCATCACCGAGACTTCGTTGCAGAAGCTCTTGCGAAAATCCTCTTTCGAAATCGAACTGCTGATCTGCCCGGTGCGCAGACGCCTCGCCATGGTTTCCGTGGCATTCACGACGACCTGTTCCGCCATCAGGGCGATGAAAGTCTCAATAATCGCAAAAACGACGAGGAAATAGGGAATGGCGAGAATCGCGAATTCAATGGCCGCTGTCCCTTCGCGCGAGACCCCGAATTTTTTCAGCAATGGCGTCAGTCTGGCCAGTCGCATATGTGTCGATCTCTAGAATATGCGGCAAGCGCAACCGTTGAATTTGTTGCGGACCATAACCAGCCCGGTGTTTAAATTCAGTTACTTCGATGAATTATACTTTAGTGATTTCCGAAATTGAGACGGTGCATAATACAAAAAGCCCGGCATATTGCCGGGCTTTCGTTGAACCTGAAAAGGCTGGGTTATTCTGCATCCGCCCTGGAGAGAACCTCGAGCGTGGGTGTCGAGGTGATGTTATAACCGCAGTCCACATAATGGCATTCGCCGGTTACGCCGCGCGACAGGTTGGACAGCAGGTAAAGCGCCGATCCGCCGATATCCTCGATATCCGCCGTACGCCTCAGCGGCGCGTTCTTCTGGTTCCATGCGTAAATAGCACGGGCGTCGGAAATGCCGGCGCCCGCCAGCGTGCGGACCGGGCCAGCCGAGATGGCGTTGACGCGAATATCGCGCGGGCCGTAATCGGCAGCGAGATAACGCACGGACGCTTCGAGTGCCGCCTTGGCGACGCCCATGACGTTGTAGTTCGGGATGACGCGTTGCGAACCATTATAGGTCAGCGTCAGCATCGAGCCGCCATTCGTCATCAGTTCGGCGGCACGCTTGGCGATTTCCGTAAATGAGAAGCAGGAAATGACCATGGTGCGGCTGAAATTGTCGCGGGTTGTGTTCGCGTAGAGACCCTTCAGCTCATTCTTGTCGGAAAAGCCGATGGCGTGCACGACGAAATCCAGCGAGCCCCATTTTTCGCGGATTGCCGCAAAAAGCGCGTCCACAGAGGCGATGTCCTCGACATCGCAAGGCACGATGAAGTCGGAACCGAGTTCTGCGGCAAGCGGTTTTACGCGTTTGCCAAGCGCTTCGCCCTGATAGGTGAAGGCCAGTTCCGCGCCCTGCGCCGCAAGTGCCTTGGAAATACCCCAGGCGATGGAGTGATTGTTTGCGACGCCCATGATGAGGCCGCGTTTACCCTGCATGATGCCGTTCATGGGCAATTATCCGTTATGACGCTGGAAGACCAGCGTGGCGTTGGTGCCGCCGAAGCCGAAGGAATTGGAAAGGATGGTGTCGATCTTGGCGTTGTCGATGCGGCTGCGAACGATCGGAACGCCCGCAAATTCCGGGTCAAGTTCGGAAATATGTGCGCTTTCGCCGATGAAGCGTTCCTGCATCATCAACAGGCCGTAGATCGATTCCTGCACGCCGGCCGCACCGAGCGAATGGCCCGTGAGGGACTTGGTCGACTGGATATGCGGGATCCTGTCGCCGAAGACTTCCCGGATCGCACCGATTTCCTTGCTGTCGCCAACCGGCGTCGAGGTGCCGTGGGTATTGATGTAGTCGATGTCGCCCTTGACGGTGGCGAGTGCCTGCCGCATGCAGCGGATCGCGCCTTCGCCTGATGGAGCCACCATGTCGTAACCGTCGGAGGTTGCCCCGTAACCGACGATCTCGGCGTAAATCTTCGCACCACGCGCCTTTGCATGTTCCAGCTCTTCGAGAACCAGCACGCCAGCGCCGCCAGCGATGACGAAGCCGTCGCGATTAACGTCATAGGCCCGCGAAGCGAGGGAAGGCGTTTCGTTATATTTGGACGACATTGCGCCCATGGCGTCGAAGAGGTTGGACATCGACCAGTCGAGGTCTTCGTGGCCGCCTGCAAACATCACATCCTGCTTGCCCCACTGGATCATCTCGGCGGCGTTGCCGATGCAATGCGCCGAGGTGGAGCAGGCTGACGAGATCGAATAGTTGACGCCGTGGATCTTGAACCAGGTGGCGAGTGTCGCGGACGCGGTGGACGACATGGCCTTCGGCACTGCGAAGGGGCCGATACGCTTCGGGCTGTTGTTCTTCAGCGTGATATCGGCCGCTTCAACGATGGTGCGGGTGGAAGGACCGCCCGAACCCATGATGATGCCGGTGCGTTCATTGCCGCTGATGTCGCTCTCTTCGAGACCGGAATCGGCGATCGCCTGTTTCATGGCGACATGGTTCCACGCGCCGCCCTGCGACAGGAAGCGCATGGCGCGGCGGTCGACCAGATCGGTCGGGTCGAGAGACGGTTTGCCCCAGACCTGGCATTTGAAACCGTGTTCGGCAAAATCCGGCGAAAATGAAATGCCGGATTTGGCATCGCGCAACGATGCGGTGACTTCAGCGGCATCACCGCCGATGGAAGAAACAATACCGAGGCCGGTGACAACAACTCGTCTCATGAAAGGGACCTTTTCTTAAGATTTCGGCTGGACGACCGACGCCGCCCGGCCTTGCCAAGACTTATTCCGTCTGCTTCAGGCGGTCTTTTCTTTCGACAGCCCTACACGAAGGTCCGTCGCCTGATAAATGGTTTCTCCGTCGGCCTTCAGCCAGCCGTCGGCGGTTCCAAGCACCAGACGGCCGCGCATCACACGCTTGAAATCGATACCGTATTGCAGGAGCTTGGTGTTCGGGCGAACCATGCCCTTGAATTTGACTTCGCCGGTGGAAAGCGCCATGCCGCGGCCTTCTTCACCCAGCCAGCCGAGGAAGAAACCGGTCAGCTGCCACATGCCGTCAAGGCCGAGGCAGCCCGGCATGATCGGGTTGCCCTGGAAGTGGCAGGGAAAATACCAGTCATCGGGGCTGACATCGTATTCGGCGCGGATGAAACCCTTGTCGAACGCGCCGCCGGTTTCGGAAATTTCGGTGATGCGGTGAACCATGAGCATGGGGGGCAATGGGAGCTGGGCATTTCCCGGGCCGAACAATTCGCCGCGACCGCAGGACAGGATCTCCTCATAATTGTAACTTGATTGCCTCGTTGCCATACCGCTTTCACTTCCCCAGTTACTGGTGTTGATTGACTTCACTAGAGCAAGTTAGGTTCAAAATGAAGCGCTGCAAGGGCAGAGGCCGTTTCGCCCCCATTCTTTGTCTTCAGAACCTTCTTTGCAGAAGTCATTACCTCAATATGTCGTCCGCATACAGGAACCATCCGGCAGGAACCAGAGGAAATTTGCAAGAATGGCCGGTTTGCCGCCATTTGCCGCGTCTCGCGGCGCTGAAACTATTGAAAGCATTCGCTGCAAAAGATATATGCTAATGCAATTGGTGAATTTCACCCCTGTGCTTGGAATGGGATTGCATGGCATTTGACGCCACTTTGGATATCGGAACGAGGCTGCGGCGCTCGGGGCTGCGCCCCACGCGTCAGCGTGTGGCTTTGGGCGATCTTCTCTTCGCAAAGGGTGATCGCCACCTGACGGTCGAGGAACTGCACGATGAGGCGGTCACCGCTGGCGTGCCTGTTTCTCTCGCCACGGTCTATAACACGCTGCATCAGTTTACCGAGGCCGGCCTCATCCGCGTTCTGGCTGTCGAGGGTGCGCGCACCTATTTCGACACCAACGTGTCGGATCACCACCATTTCTTCGTTGAGGGCGAGAACGAGGTTCTCGACATCCCCGTCAACAATCTCCACATCGGCAACCTGCCGGAAGCGCCTGAAGGCATGGAAATCGCCCATGTAGATGTGGTCATCCGCCTTCGCCGCAAGCGCGGCTGAGGCCCTCGGCAGATACCGGAAATGAAAATGGCGCCCACGGGCGCCATTTCTGTTTCAGGCGGCTTTAGCCCGCTCACTTCATGATATCTTCGGGGCGCCTGCCGGGCTTGGCCCTGTAGGGCGGGAAAGTCCATCCGAAGATCAGCGCTCCAGACCGGACGCCGAAAGCCGTCAATACGCCGGCGGCGGATGCGGCATAAAGCGGTGCGCCGAGGAAATAGACGACAATGAAGGTGGAAGAGCCCAAAAGCGCGCAGGTGATGTAGATTTCCGGTCGCAGAAGCACGGAGGGTTCCCCGGCGAGAATATCGCGCAGCACGCCGCCGAATGTGGCCGTCAGAACACCGGTGACAATGGCAACCGTTGCAGAGCCGCTTGCGGCGAGGCCCTTGGCTGCCCCCATCACGCAATAAGCGGAGAGGCCAAGGGCATCGAGCCATAGCAGCACCCGGTAACGGGATTCGAAAAGATGTGCTGTAAAGAACAGCAGGACAGCGACCGATACGCAGACCAGAATATAGGTTGGGTTCACCACCCAGAAGACCGGCGCCCTGCCCAGCACGAGGTCACGCACCGTGCCACCGCCGATCCCGGTCGCGGCTGCGAAAAACAGGAAACCGATCAGGTCGAGCTGCTTGCGCGAGGCGGCCAGGGCACCGGTTGCGGCAAAGATGGCGACACCGGCATAGTCGAGAAAACCCAGCAGTGTCATAAAAAGGTTCCCCCGAAACATGGGCTGCGAACACGTCAGTGTCGCGCAAGCACTAAACTCTAGGCTGGCCGCCCGGATGATCGCAACATCCATAACCGAAACGGATGCAAAGGAAAATGCCGTGCGAATCGCTATCGTTGTCGCTCTTCAGACACTGGTTCTTCTGATGTTTCCGGTGGCGCTGGCGGCACAGCAGCAGCTGGTGAACGATCCCGAGATTTATGAAAAGGACCATTTCCGCAAGGAGTGCAAGGTGGCGGCCTTCGGCGACGATTTTGTCATACGGCTGGATATCAATAATGACGGGCTGATGGATGCCGTCGTCAATCACGGTGTTCTGGATTGCGACGGCGAAAAAGGCCGCGCCTGTGACGACGAGGGATGCCCTTACAATTTCTATGTCCAGGTGAAGGAGGGCGGTTATCTGATGATCGCCACGGCCCGAATTTACGGCTACGATTTCATCAAGCGTTTCGGCAACATGGTCTTCGTGCTGAAGATGCATCCGCGTTATTGCGAACGCACCGACAAGGAGCCTTGCCTGATGACGGTGCGGGTGCGCGGCACGAAATTCGTCACCATTTCGCGAAAGTGACGGCGGCAGTCCTTATGGCGCAATCCGCCGGATTTTGACCCTCTGATTGTATCGCTGGCGAAGCGAGCGCGGAATGACGAGGGTGGCGAAGCCTATAGCGAAAACCGAAGCCGCAACCACCCATAGGGCATCCGAATGCAGTGTGGCGCCTAACACGGCGCCGCAGATTGCGCCGGTGATCATGCCGAGCCATGGTACGATCTGGATGCCCCAGTCGAGGCTGCGTTCGCCGAGCAGAAAGCGACCGATGCCGCGACCGAAACGGGAAAGGGCGCCGGTTACATAGGTCAGCCCGATAGGCAGCCCCTCAATATGCTCCACGGCGGCATTGACCATGCCCATGGCAAAAACGACGAGATAAAATTGCACGAGACCGGAAGCCTCGTCGCGCAGCAGTGCCGCAATCGCCAGCAGCCCGCCCACCGTCATAAGAACCGCAAAGATGCGTCGGTCGAATTTATGCGCCACCACGATGCCGCCGGCATTGCCCGCCACGAAGGCGACGATGGCGAAAAGCAGTTTGACGGCGTGGGCGTATATGCCTGCCTCCATCGAGACTGCAGCGCGTGTGGTGTTGCCAGTCATGAAGGAGACGAAATCTCCGGAAACGTAAAGACCCACCGCATCCGTCATGCCGGCGATGAAGGAAATGGCGGCAACCAGCGCAATGCCGGTTCCGGTGCGCCTTGCCTTGATGATGTTGCGACGTCTCTGTCTGGTCATGGCAGCTCGATGCGAAAACGGCGAACCGGTGCAGGTCCGTATAACTCTATGTGTAGGACGGTAGGTGCCCGATTTGCAATCTTTCCGGAAGCGAGCAAACGCCTCTACTTTGTCTAGACAAATCTAAAAACCCTGCCTACGATGCCTCAAATAAAGCGATAAAAAATGTCGCACAAAAATAAATCAAAAGGGGTTCAGACCATGAAAAAAACGTGGGTTATCGCCACAATTGCAGCGCTTCTCTCATCCGCTTCCGCCTATGCTGAGACATCGGTGACCATCGGCATGTCCGGCTGGACCGGTTTTGCGCCGCTTACCCTTGCCAAGCAGGCGGGTATTTTTGAAAAGAACGGCCTGAAGGTCGATATCAAGAAGATACCGCAGGCCAGCCGGCATCTGGCCCTCGCTTCCGGTGACATCCAGTGCGCCGCCACCACGGTGGAAACATGGATCGCCTGGAACGCCAATGGCGTGAAAGCGACCCAGATTTTCCAGATGGACAAATCCCATGGTGCCGATGGTATCGCGGTGCGCAGCGACGTCTCAAAGGTCGCGGACCTCAAGGGCAAGACGATTGCCGCTTCCGCGCCGGGCACCTCTCCCTATTTCTTCCTTGCCTGGATCCTCAAGGAAAACGGCATGACCCTGAAGGATGTGAAGGTCGTCAACCTTGAGCCGGGACCGGCCGCGCAGGCATTCGTCGCCGGCCAGAATGATGCGGCCATGACCTATGAACCCTATCTGTCCACCGTGCGCGCTGCCCCCGACAAGGGCAAAATCCTCGCCACGACGCTCGATTATCCCGCTGTTATGGATACGTTCGGCTGCACACCGGATTTCCTGAAGGACAATCCGCAGGCGGCGAAAGCCCTGGCGGACAGCTATTTCCAGGCGCTCGACCTCATCAAGGCGGACCCTGAGAAATCCTATGCGACGATGGGTGCCGATGTGAAGCAGGCGGGAGAGGCCTTTGCGGCTTCGGCAAAGTTCCTGGAATGGCAGGACAAGGCCGCCAACCAGAAATTCTTCGAAGGTGAGTTCAAGACCTTCTCCGAAAAGTCGGCCGATCTGCTTCTCGAAATCGGCGTGATCAAGTCGAAGCCCGATCTTTCGACGCTCGCGGATACATCCTTCATCAAGTAACGCCCACAGGCGGCTTCATTCCCCTGCCGGAATGTTGCCGCCAATGACATGCAGGAAAGCGTCTTCTACGCCGCGAATGGCGTGAGGCGCCTTGAGGCCGCGGCGCAGCTGCCGCGCTGGTTCTCCCACACAGGCGACAGAATGCAACCACTTCAACCCATCAGGAACAGCACGAGAATTGCCCTCGGCATTCTGTTCTTCGTGCTGTTTTTCTCCGCCTGGGGCCTCGCCACGCTGGGCGGCTTCGTATCGCCGACTTTTCTGGCCGACCCCATCACCATGCTGAAGGACGGCATCTATCTGCTGACCGATCAGGGCTTTGCCAGTGATATCGGCATGACCATCTGGCGCGTGGTGGGCGGTTTTGTGCTGGCGTCGGTCGTCGCCGTGCCTGTTGGCATCGCCATGGGGGCTTATAAGCCCATCGAGGCTTTGCTTGAGCCCTTCGTATCCTTCGCCCGCTACCTCCCGGCTTCCGCCTTCGTGCCGCTGCTTATTCTTTGGGCCGGCATTGGTGAGATGCAGAAACTACTGGTTATCTTCATCGGCGCGGTCTTCCAGATCATCCTGATGGTGGCCGTGGCTGTCGCCGGCACGCGGCGCGATCTGGTGGAGGCCGCCTACACGCTGGGTGCGAAAGACCGGGGTGTGGTGCGCCGTGTCCTTATTCCCGCCAATGCGCCTGACATTGCCGAAATCCTCCGTCTCGTTCTCGGCTGGGCCTGGACCTATGTCATCGTCGCCGAACTCATCGGTGCTTCCTCGGGCATCGGTTATATGATTATCAACAGCCAGGCGTTGATGGCGACCGGCCAGATCATCTTCGGCATCATCGTCATCGGTGTTATCGGCCTCATTTCCGATTTCGCGTTCAAATCGCTGAACCGGAAGCTTTTCGCCTGGAGGCTTGCCTGATGAGCGAACTCGTTATCAAGGGCGTCAGCCGCACCTTTCCGGGCGTGCAGGGCGGGCAGCCGACACTGGCCTTGCAGCCGACCAATCTGGAAATCCCGCGAAATGATTTCGTTACCATCCTTGGCCCGTCGGGCTGCGGAAAATCGACCCTGCTGCGCATCATCGCCGGGCTTGACCGCCCGACGACCGGCGAGGTCCTGCTGTCCGGCAAGGCGGTGACGGGACCGGGAGCGGATCGCGGCATGGTGTTCCAGTCCTACACGCTGTTTCCCTGGCTGACGATCCGCGAAAACGTCGCCTTCGGTCTGCGCGAACGCGGCGTCGCCGAGAAGGAAAAATGGGAGATCGTCGATAGTTATATCGATAAGGTCGGCCTGCGCGGTTTCGAGAACCATTGGCCGAAACAGCTGTCCGGCGGCATGCAGCAGAGAACGGCCATTGCCCGCGCCCTGGCGAACGGCCCGAAAATCCTGCTGCTTGATGAGCCTTTTGGCGCTCTCGACAACCAGACGCGCGGGCTGATGCAGGAATTGCTGCTCGGCATCTGGGAGCGGGAGCAGAAGACCGTCATTTTCGTCACCCATGACATCGAAGAAGCGGTCTTCATGGCATCGCGTGTGGTGACCATGTCGGCAAGGCCGGGTCGCATCAAGTCGATCACGCCGGTCGACCTGCCGCATCCGCGTCACTACACCGTCAAGGCCAGCCCGGAATTTTCGCAGCTGCGCGCGAAGCTGACGGAGGAAATCCGCAGCGAGGCGATCGCCGCCGCTGCCCATGGATAGTTGATCCAGCGAACCGGGAGGAGAGAAGCATCGGGATGAGGAGTACAGGCGCCGATCTTCAGGAGAAATCACTGCACGAGCGCATCCGCAACGATGTCGAGCGCCATATCATGTCAGGCGAATGGCCGCCGGGCTATCGTATTCCCTTCGAACACGAGATGACCCGGCAATATGCCTGTTCGCGCATGACGGTGAACAAGGCGTTGGGCGAGTTGGTGCAGCGCGGCCTGATTGAAAGACGCCGACGCCTCGGCACCTTCGTTCGCCAGCCCCATGCGCAATCGGCCGTGCTGGAAATCCATGATATCGAGCGGGAGGTTCAGGCCCTCGGCCTCGTTTACGGATACCGTCTAGACAAGCGACGTCTGCGCCCTGCGGGTGAAAAAGACAGCGCGGCAATGGCGCTTGCCGCCGACGCCCGGGTGCTGGAACTCACCTGCACGCACTTTGCCGGCGGCATTCCCTTTTGCCTTGAAGAACGCATTATAAATGTCACCGCCGTCCCGGAGGCGGAATTTACGGATTTTTCGCAGACCGGTCCGGGCACCTGGCTGTTGAAGATGGTGCCCTGGAGTGCAGCCGAACATCGCATCAGCGCAGTCTCCGCCGACCGCAAGAATGCGGTGGCGTTGGGCATCGCATCCGGTGCAGCATGTCTGGTCATCGACCGCCGTACCTGGCACGGGACGGATTACGTCACCCGCGTTCGGGTGACCTATCCCGGCGACCGGCATGCCCTGGTGGCGCAATTTTCGCCGTCGCAAAACGGCTGAGGCCACGCGAGCGGTCACTTTTTTGTAAAGAAGAGTTTACGGGTCGTCTTTTGATAATATAATAGTTGTCAAAAGAACTCAGGTTTATTATCGGAACGTCAAGCTTTCACGACGGCATCCGTTCATGACCCCGGCTTTCACGAACCGGCCAATCTACGGATGAGTTCATCGACGGAAATCCGGGATAAAAATTATGTCAGCTGAGACCTCCACTTCTTCCGCGTCCTTCACCAGGGCAAACAAAACACGGCATGTTTCCCTCGCTGTGGCAGTTACACTGCTGGCCGGGCTGAGTGCAGGCGCGGGTTTGGCTCAGACAGCATCCGAACCACAGGCCCAGCCCGCGCCTCAGGCGGAAACGGTTCAGCCCGCCCAGCCGCCGGTGGAAACGCCAGCGACGCCGAGCGCTCCGGCACTCCAGCCTGTTGCGCCGCCGTCCGCAACCGCACCGGAACAGCCGGCCGCTGCCCCCGTCCAGCCGCCATCGAACCAGCCTGCACCTGCTCAGCCCGCAACTGAAGGCGCTGCGCCGCAGCCGACGCAGACCGAGCAGCCACCCCAGACGAATGGAACGCTTGCGCCGAACGAAGTCTCCACTCCGGTAGAGCCCGCCAACCCCGAGCCCGCCAGCACCCAACCCGCTAGTGCCGAACCCACTAGCGCCGAGCATCGTGCGGACATCCCGCATAACCTGTCGCCATGGGGCATGTTCATGGCCGCGGACTGGGTCGTGAAGGGCGTGATGATCGGTCTTGCCTTCGCGTCGCTCGTCACCTGGACGGTCTGGGTGGCGAAGTCTATCGAGCTTGCGGGTGCGCGGGTGCGTGCCGGGGCAACGCTCAAGGTCATTCGCAGGGCGAAAACCCTGACGGAAGCGACCGATGCCGTCGAAAACAAGGGCGGACCGGCGGCACTCATGCTGCGCATGGCAACCCATGAAATGCAGCTTTCCGATGCGGTGGTCGAACACACGGACGGCGGTGGCATCAAGGAGCGTGTCTCCTCGGCACTGTCGCGTATTGAAACCCATGCCGGTCGCCGCATGTCACGCGGAACCGGTGCTTTGGCGACAATCGGTTCCACCGCTCCTTTCGTCGGCCTGTTCGGCACGGTCTGGGGCATCATGAACTCCTTCATCAGCATTTCGGAATCACAGACCACCAACCTTGCCGTCGTGGCGCCGGGCATTGCCGAGGCGCTGCTCGCCACCGCCATCGGCCTCGTTGCCGCTATTCCGGCGGTGGTGATCTACAACGTCTTTGCCCGCTCCATCACCGGTTACCGTCATCTGCTGGCGGATGCCGCCGCCGGCGTGGAGCGCCTCGTGAGCCGCGACCTCGATTTCCGCCGCATTCCGCCGGGCAGCACCAGCAAGCCCGCAGTCTCGCTGGTTGGACGGTGATCGGTCATGGCTGGCGGTATTCGCGAAAATAGCGGAGACGATCTCTCCGAAAACCACGAGATCAACGTCACGCCATTCATCGACGTGATGCTGGTTCTGCTCATCATCTTCATGGTGGCTGCGCCGTTGGCCACGGTGGATGTGAATGTCGATCTTCCCGCATCCACCGCCAAGCCGGCGGAGCGTCCGGAAGAACCGCTTTATCTGACGGTCAAGGACGATCTCTCGCTTAACCTCGGCAATGATGTCGTTGCCCGGGAAGCACTGGCGGCCTCGATCGACCGGCAGACGGGTGGCAAGAAGGATACGCGCATTTTCCTGCGCGCCGACAAGGCCGTCGACTACGGTCACTTCATGGAAATCATGAACCTGCTTAGGGATGCCGGCTATCTGAAGATCGCCCTGGTGGGTCTGGAAAATGTCGGTGCGGCATCGCCGCCCGCCAATGCTGCCCAGCCCGCCGCGCCGACGGCGCCGGGAACGGCGCCATGACTGAAAACGGCTACCCGCAGTCCCGACATTCCCGTCTGGGGGAAGTGACGCTGTGGTCCGCCGCGGCGCTGCTGATGCTGAGCGTTCATGCCGGTTTTGCCTATTATCTGATGCAGGAACCGGAAGAACTCGATGCCGGCGGGCCGCCGCCAGCTGCGATCATGATCGAGATGGCGGCGATACCGGAAGCCGTCCACACCGAGGAAACGACACCGGCGCAGGACGTCGAGGACGCCGAAGAGGTAAAGAGCGACAACAGCCAGCCGATGGAGGAACCTCCACCGGAGGAACCGCCGCCACCGGAACCGGTTGCGGAAACGCCACCGCCGGAACCCCTGCAGCCGCCGGAACCGCCGGTTGAGGAGATTGTCGAGCCGCAGGAAATTCCTGAGCCGGTAGAGCAGATCGACCCCGTGCAGGAACAGATGATGGCGGAACTCGAAAATATCGAGGTTCCCTTGCCTGTCATTCGGCCGCCACCGCCGCCCGTTGAAAAGAAGGTCGAAAAGAAAGAGCCGGAAGAGAAAAAGAAGGTCGAGCGCCAGCGCCCCAAACCGCAGCAGGCATCGGAATTGCGTGAAACGGCAAAGGCCGAGGCACAGCAGTCCGACAGGACAGCGGCATCGCGCAACAATGCCGGGTTCTTTTCTTCTTCTTCCGCCTCACCGGCAAAGTGGGGATCGAAGGTTCGCTCACATATCCAGCGGCGCAAGCCACGTTCGCTTCGCAGTGATGCAATGACAGCAACGGTGCGGTTCAGGGTCAATGATGCAGGCGCGATCAGCGGGGTCAGCGTGGTCCAATCTACCGGCGATTCCTCAATCGACCAGCAGATTGCGGCCTGGATTCAGAGTGCGTCACCTGTGCCTGCTCCGCCTCCGGAAGCAAGCAAGACGATCACGCTACCGATCAGCATCCGCTAGAGCCCGTTTAAATCAAACGGATATGTCCACTATTCCTCACGCGCATATCCGTTTGCGCGTGAATAAGATTTCGCGAATGTTTTCGATGGTGTAGGTCTTTGTCGACTTTACCAAGCAGAGGCATTCCGGAATGAAATTCTCAATAGCAGAGGCGGAGGATCTCGTATCCTCTATCTTTGAGCGCAACGGCGTTCTGCCGCAAAACGCCCGCTCGGTCGCGAAGGCGCTCGTCGCATCTGAAGCTGCCGGCCAGAGCGGTCACGGTTTTCGCCGTATCCCCGTTTATGTCCGCCAGGCGCGGGTGGGAAAAGTCGATGGCAAGGCGCGGCCGGTGGCGACGCACGTTAAGCCGGGCGTGCTGTCGATCGACGCCAACCACGGCTATGCCTATCCGGCGATTGATTGCGCGCTGGAGCAGTTGCCTGAAATGGCCCGGCAGCAGGGCATTGCGCTTGCCGCCATCCATCGTTCCCATCACGCCGGCGTCATGGCATTAACTGTCGAGCGTTTTGCCGAGATGGGTCTTGTCGCGCTGATGTTCGCCAATGCGCCGGCATCCATGGCCCCGTGGGGTGGCAACAAACCGCTATATGGCACCAATCCGATCGCATTCGCTACCCCGGTTGGTAGCTCCGATCCTCTGGTGATCGATCTGGCGCTTTCCAAGGTCGCGCGCGGAAAGATCATGGCGGCCCGCCAGAAGGGCGAGACTATTCCGGGTGACTGGGCGCTCGACAGAAACGGCCGGCCAACGACCGACCCTGAAGAAGCCATCGAGGGAACCATGGTGCCCGCGGGCGAGGCGAAAGGTGCCGCACTGGCGCTGATGGTGGAAATCATGGCCGCCGCACTCACCGGTGGAAATTTCGCGTTCGAAGCCTCTTCACTTCTGGATGATAAGGGCGCGCCACCATCACTTGGCCACACGATCATCGTCATCGACCCGGTATCCTCGGGTGGTGCAGTCTTTACTGAACGACTGGCGCTCATAGCCGGCGAGATAGAAAAGCAGGAGAATGTGCGTTTGCCCGGCCGCCGTAGCCAGGGCGTTCGCCGGCAGGCGCTGGAAAGCGGCATCGTCGTCGAAAGCGATATTCTCGCTGAAATCCAGTCGCTTTAAACAGCTGTAAAATGAAAAACCCGGCGGACCTGATGATCCGCCGGGCAAACCGTTTATGGCCGCTTTTCAATTGCGTCGATATGGACAGGAAATCATTTCCGGTCCGCTTTTGGTCCGCCATCCCGCCATCGAAATGATGGGATTTTGACGCAGAAAGCCGCTCATCCGGTTTTGGCCTATGGGAAGGGGACGTCTCCACATAAGCCTCTGAAGCGAAAAAGCCTTAGATATCCTGCTCGATCAGGCCACGCAGCAGGGCAATGCTGACGGCATTCAGCAGATTGGTGGCACCCAGCCGGTTACGCACCACTTCCAGCGCGTCCTTCACCTCTGCCTCGGTCGCACCGGTCACAAGGGCGATGTGGGAGGGGTGTTTACCCCGCGCCACCAGTCCCAGATAGTGCCGTTCCCGGTCAGATAGGGCGATCTCGCGCGTCTGGCGATGTTCATGCGGCGTTTTTAAAGACATGTTCTTTCTGCCTCAAAAGAGATTGACCTTCCCGGCTTTGCGATCAGGTAATGATTTCATTCCCCGAGGCCCGCCCGCGAACGTTCTGTCTGCACGCGAACGGAAACGTCGATTTCGCCAATAGGTTTCATCTGGCATCAGGAATATGCAATGATGGCCGCTTTCGCAGCCAGCCGGCCCAGCATCGACGTTGTTCCGGGGCATAGGGAGCGCTGCCCCACTGACACTCACAAAACCGGAATCGGTTGTGGATCAGAACAATGTGCAGATTCAAAGCTTTGGAATGTTTTCCGTCACACCCGAAGGGCCACGCGGCGCTCTAATAGGCGATATACTGCGCCAATAGAATAACATCTCGCGCCAAGTTTTGCGCTTTTGTTGTTATGTTTCGGCACAGAAGCCGGGAAAAGCCGACATATTTCTGAATTTTAATGTGTAATTTCGAAATATTGGTGCTGAAAATCTGTTTTATCCGGCGGAATGATGCGCATGTTTCTTGCGAATATCCGTCGGGGTCGCCCCAAACCAGCGGGAAACGGAGCGCGAAAACGCACCGGGCGTCGAATATCCCAATCGATAGCTTATGTCGGAAACCGAAAGGTCGCTCTCCACCAGAAGCTTGAAGCCGGCATTTTTGCGTATGGCGTCCTTTATCTCGTTGAGATTGGTGCCAAGTTCGGCAAGCCGCCGCTGAAAACTCCGTTCGGAAAGATTGAAGTAGGGGGCGATTTCGCCAAGTGAAAGCTCCGCATCCGACAGCCGCATCTGCATATACCGTTTTACCTGATCGATGAAATGTGTTGCATCCACTGATGTTTCCGGTCGCAGCATCCGGCATTGAAGGTTCATCAGTTCGAACAGCCGCTCATCTGCGTTCGGATTGGCCACGTCGAGGAGCGATACAGGAAGACGCATCGTGTGGATCGCCTGGGAGAAGCTGATCCGTTTGGTCATTCTTTCTTTAAATAGCTGAATATTATTCGGTTTCTGCCGTTCCAGACCGATTTCGACCTGATTGATGCGCTCACCCAGAATATCGCGAAGACGCTGGATCAGAACTGTCAGGGAAAGATCCACATATTGATCACGCTTGACGATGACGGGCGCGAAGGACCAGGAAAGCGTTACATGTGTGGTATCCGCAACCATGGTAAAATTGCTGTTGTTGGTCGCGTAATAAACGTGATCCTGAAGAAACCGCAGGAAAGCCCGCACCGTCGGCGCGCTGATCAGACCGTAACCAAATGCACCGGATGCGCCGGCCGGAAAAGCGGAGGCGCATTGCAGACCGAAGGCGTCGTCACCGGAAATCAAGGCGCAGGTTTCGAGCAATCGGCATAATCTGTCGAGGCTTATGCGCTCCGTCAAACTGTCGAAAGTGGCGGGATCAATATCGAGAGCCTTGCAGATGGGGACGATATCGATGCCGCGCGAGCGCGCATAATTGCTAACGCCGGCGGCCAGACCAGCCACCACAGTTATCTCGTCACTGACCCTCTTTTCGGGCATCCCTCGCCTTGGCGTACCATGTTTGGAAATTGTCGCCTGATGGTAAGCTTTGTGTGACCTTTTGTCGAGCGGCCCGGGCCTCAGATATCAAGATCAGTCGCGGCCGGCGCTTTGTTCCAGCACCTGCATGATGGTCTTGCCCGCATCTTCGATCGCGCCGCTATTATCCACCGTCGTTACGTCAAAGTCTCCGACGACCGTAAGCGAGCTGCGTTCCAGGCGCCGCAGAATATCCTCGCGGCTTTCCCGCCCGCGCTGTTCCAGCCGCTGCGCCAGCACTTCCGGCCGGGCGACGATGTTCACCACCCTGAGACGGGAAAAGGCGGAACTGAACTCAGGCAAGGCCGAGCGGGAACCGTTGGCAATAACCACGTCTCCCGCCTCAAGTTGGCGATAGACGGCAGCCGGGATGCCATATTTCAGCCCATGCGCCTGCCAGAAGACGGCGAATGCGCCCTCATCCTGCAGCCGGTTGAACTCCTGCATCGAAACGGCATCGTGATTTTCGCCGCCGGCATCCCCGCTGCGGGTAATCACCCGGCGGGTGAAATGAAAGCCGGGCCGTCCGGACAATTGCCTTGCCGCATAGTCCATCAGCGTATCCTTGCCGGCCCCGCTTGGGCCGACAACCACGATCATCGTGCCGGGCGTTTTCTCACGCCGGCTGTCTTCTCCGTTGCCGGTCATGCCACGCGCTTGCCCTGACGCCAGACCGAGCGGGTGACGGGCACGCCATCTTCGCGGTGAACCCGCACCAGATCGGCCCGCAATCCAGTTGCGATACGGCCGCGGTCAAGAAGGCCAACCGTCCGAGCCGGCGTGGCGGTGACCATACGCAGCGCTTCCGGCAGGGTGATGGCTTCCACCTGATCGGCAAGCAGGAACGGTGCGAAAAGCAGGCTGAAGGGCACATAGTCGGAAGAAAGAACATCCAGCACGCCGATCTCGGCGAGATCGCGGGCGGCGATGTTGCCGGAGTGAGACTTGCCGCGAACGATGTTCGGAGCGCCCATCAAGACGCTCATGCCGGCGCTGTGAGAGGCTTTTGCAGCCTCAACGCTGGTGGGGAATTCCGCCAGTTTAACGCCGTGGCCGATGGCTTCGCCCACATGCGCTTCGGTGGCGTCGTCATGGCTTGCGACGGTGATGCCGCGCTTGGCGCAGCTGGCGGCCAGATAATCACGGTGCTTGGCGGAATATTCGGCCGATGCGGCCTGCCGCCGGCGCACGAATTCGGCAAAAGCCTCGTCGCTCAGCCCGCGCTTCTTCTGGTAATAGAAGATGTACTGATCCATGGACTGGAACTGGCGCTGACCCGGGGAGTGGTCCATCAGCGAAATCAGCCGCACGCGCGGATCGGTTTCGAAATCTTCGAAATGGTCCAGAACATCAGCGGAGGCGACCTCACAGCGCAGATGCAGCAGGTGATCTGCGCGCAAGCGGTTCTGATCCGCCGCCGCTTCGATGGCATCAGCCATTTCCCGCATTTCGCCCTTTTTGAAGCCGCCATCCTCGTCCGAGCCGAGCCTCAGGCAATCGAATACGGTGGTGATGCCTGATGACGCAACCTGTGCATCATGGGCCTGAATGGCGGCGATCTTATCCCAGATCACGCCGGGGCGCGGTGAATAATGCTGTTCTAGATGGTCGGTATGCAGTTCCACCAGACCCGGGATCAGGAAATCGCCTTCGAGGTCTTCCCCGGTTTTGGAGGCGCCTTCACTGATATCGGCAATCTTGCCGTCGCGGATCAGAACGGACCCCAGAATGATATCGTCTTCCAAAACGATACGGGCATTGGAGAGGGCGTGCTCGGTCATGGGTTCGCATCTTTCTTTGGCTGCTGGCCAAACGGGTGCCAGCGATGAACGGTAAAGGGGGCGCCGCGCGTTTCTTCAATGAACAAAGCGAGGCCGGAAATGGTGAGAGGCTGATCGACGAATTCGGCAAAACGCGCAGAAAGCACCTCTTGCATGGTGGGCTGGTCGTCCTCGTCGATACGACCGGTCAGCGTCATGTGAAAACGGAAGTCGTCCATGACATGCGGATAACCCCAGAGTGACAGATTTTGCCGTTGGCTCTCCGTCAGCATTTGTGGCCGCCGGCGGGCAATATCGGTCTCGGACAGAGGCGCGCGAAATCGGTCGAAATGGTCGACGATCTCGGCCGCGAAATCCTGCAGTGGCTGGTAGGTCCGGTCTGGAACCAACGCGAAAAACGGTCCGAGCGCGCCAACGACGACGCGCGGGATGTCGAAGGCCGGCTGGCTTGCGGCAAAACCCTCGACGGCGGCGAGAAGCTCGGCCTCGCTGTATTTTTCGGCAAGCTCGAAAGGAGCCTTCAGGGTTGCGTGGAAACCGTAACGGCGGGGTTCTTCCGTCATTTCCGCATAGGCGTCATGATCATCATGCAGCGTACCGGAAAATGCATTGCGCCCAAGCCAGCGCGACGCTGCTTCAGTCAGCGGATGATCTTTAGCCGGAGAAAAATAGATGGCGTAGCGCACGGCAAGCACTCTTCAGTGTCATGGAAAACCAGGGATGAGAAGCTATTTGGCGTGACTCGCCCGCTTCCCGCAAGGTCAGGAGTGCGAGGTAATCGCTTTCCGTGACAGAATGATGATGCAGATGGAAAAAAGCACATTCGAAATGCGGTTAAGCCCCTGCACGCACCTTTGGGGCGCCCGGACCTCGGGGTGAATGCGTCAGGGACAAAAAAACGTCTTTGGGCGGGTGGTTTTATGGGGCGGGGAAAGGAAAGCTGTTACGGCCTTCGCATACAGTCCCGCCCCTTTTATGGCCTAATGCTGCGTTTTCCCAATCAGGCGCGAACGCAGCGAATTGGAGATATGGTCGAACAGGAAAACGACGAAGAGGATGAGCAGGACCATATAGGCAACCTTGTCCCAGTCGGCGTTGGTACCCATCGCTTCCAGCAGCTTCAGGCCGATACCGCCCGCACCCACCGCACCGATGATAGTGGCGGAGCGGGTGTTGCTTTCCCAGAAATAGAGCGACTGGGAAATGAAGACCGGCAGCACCTGCGGAAGCACGCCGAAACGATTGACGGCAATCGGGGAAGCACCGACCGATTTGACGCCCTCGCGCTGCTTGTCATCGACATTCTCCAGCGCCTCGGCATAGACCTTGCCGAGCGCTCCGGTATCGGTGAAGAAGATCGCGGCAATGCCGGGGATCGGTCCGGGACCGAAACTGCGGGTGAAGAACAAAGCCCAGATCAGCATGTCGATCGAACGCAGGAAGTCGAACAGACGCTTCATGCCCCAGTTGGCAGCCCTGTTGGCGGTGATGTTGCGCGCGGCGATGAAGGCGAGCGGCAGGGCAACGAGCGTGCCGAACAGCGTGCCCACAAAGGCCATGACCAGGGTCTGCATCAGCTTGGAAAGAATATCGGCATGCTGCCAGACGCTGTTGTCGAGGAAATCATCGACCATGTGGTTGATATTCGAGCGCTCGGGATCGAGCCTCTCACCCCACAGCGCCAGAGCCGCGAGTTCGCCATAGCCTTTACCCCAGAATTCCGACTTGGTGTCGAACAGGAAGTTTGCCCATCCGAGGAACCGGCGCTGCACATAGACCTGGCTGGTGCGGATTTCCGCCTGGCCGGCAAAACCGTAATGGACGAGAACCTTGTTACCGTCCTGCTGGATTTCTTCCGGCAGTTCCTCAGGTGCCCGCGCCTGCTCACCATTGATGATGACGGGGTAGTTCTTGCCGTCGACATAAACATCCACCCGGGTTGGCGTCACGTCGAGGCGGTTTTCCATGCCTGCATAAATCACGCTGTAGCCGCCATCCGGCAGGGGCTGCAACCAGTCGATCTTTGAGTCGACCGGATATTGCCCGCGGCTGGACCACTGCGGCGCCACCTTGCCATCTTCGAAGCGCAGGCGCGGCTGGGCACGCCAGGAATACCAGTCCTGAATATAGCTCGAGGCTCGATCCCAGCGGCCCTGCATGAAAGCCGGCCCGACATTAAAGAAGAAAAAGCAGCTGATGAGATAAACGACGGTGGCGAGAATACCGACCAGCAGACCGTAACGCTGCATGAAGCCGCGTTTGAAAATCGCGGGATGCGCGGCGGTCAGCCTTTCGCGCTCGGCAGTGTTGAGAATGAAGCTTGAGGACATCAGGCTGCTCCCCGTCCGAATTCGAAGGATTGATGGCCGATCAGTCTGCGGCGCAGCCAGCTGGAAAACTGGTCGACGGCGATGATGGTGATCAGCAGCAGGATGATGATGGCATAAGTCTTGGAAGCATGATCGTTGCCGATCGACAGCCGGAACACCTCGCCGATGCCGCCGCCGCCGACAGCACCGATGATGGTTGAGGCACGCACGTTGATTTCGGCGCGCAGCAGCGCGTAGGAGACAAAGTTAGGCAGAACCTGCGGCACGATGGCGAAACGGACCCGCTCCAGCCAGTTGGCGCCGGCGGCGCGCAGGCCTTCATCGGGCTTCATGTCGGCATTTTCCACCACTTCGAAGAACAGCTTGCCCAAAGCGCCGATCGTGTGGACTGAAATGGCGATGATCGCCGCAATCGGACCGATCGAGAGAATGGCGGTCAGTAAGCCGGCGACGACGATTTCCGGAAAGGCGCGCAGCACTTCCATCACCCGGCGCACCACCCAGCGCACGAGACCGGCGCCGACAAGGTTGGTGGAGGCGAAGAAGCAGAGCACGAAGGCGAAGCCGGTGCCGATGATTGTCGAAACAAGCGCGATGTTGAGCGTGATGATCAGCTGATAGATGAAGTGCGGGATGTAAAAGCTGTCGGTGATGTAAACACGGTCTGCGACGTAATTATATTTCAGCGAACCGTCCGCATAGGGTGACGGCAGGTCGAACATCGCCCGGAAGATTTCCAGCGGGCTGTCCGGCACGAAGGTTTTCATGAAGTCGAAGAAATAGGGCAGGCGCTCGAAGAATTTGCCTGAATTGGCCGCGTTGGCGAAGTTCAGGGAAGCGGCGAGGATGACGAGGAAGATCACGAGCGAAATAACGGTATAAATCCGTCTCGTCGCAAGCTGCTGTTGATAATGACGCATGACCGTCTGGGACGATGCGCTCAATCCCTTGGGGGAGAGGGTGCCATGATGCAGTGAGGTCGCCATGCCGCTTTTTCCTTTATTGGCAAAAGCGGCGGCGCCGCAAGGCACCGCCGCTTTCGGGTATGATCGCAGGATCAGCCGCCGATAACGGACTTACGGGCGTCGATGATCGTCTGGTAGAAGGACGGGTCGACCTTGATGTAAGCGGTGTTCTTGCCCTGGGTGAAACCCTGGAAGCAGGCGAGGTCCTTCTTCGGCAGTTCCATGAAGAAGTTTTCTACCTTCTGCTTCATGGCGTCGCCGAGCTTGTTGGTGACCATGAGCGGGCCGTTCGGGATCAGCGGCGACTTCCAGACTTCGACGATATCGTCCATGTCGAGATTGCCCTTCTTGACCATCTGGTAGAGGTTGCCGGCGGTGTAGCCCTCTTCCCACTTGCCAACGCCCGAACCGAAGGTGGTGCCAACGTCGAACTTCTTGTCGAGAACGGCGAGAACGAGGTTTTCATGGCCGCCGCCGAAGCCGGTTTCGGCGAAGTATTCCTTCACCGGAACGCCGGTTTCCTTCGGAATAGCCACGTTCGGGACGAGGAAGCCCGAGGTGGAGTCAGGATCGGCAAAACCGATCTTCTTGCCCTTGGCGTCAGCCAGCGTCTTGATGCCGCTGTCTTTGCGGGCAACCATGATCGTGTAATAACCGGTCGAACCGTCAGCGCCGGCCGTGGTCAGGATCGGATCTACGGCTTTCGGATCGGCAAGAGCGATCTTGGCGTAGGAGGACGCGCCCATGGAAGCGATGTCGATGGTGCCGCCGAGCAGACCCTGGATGACGCCGTTATAGTCCGGCGACGGGAAAACCTGAACTTCGGAAACGCCGGTCGCAGCCTTCAGGCCATCGGCAACGCACTTCGTGTTGCGGATCTGGTCGGCTTCGTTTTCCGAACCGTCGAGACCGATACGCAGGACCTTGACGTCCTGAGCCATGGCGGAACCGGCCAGAACGCCAAGGGCGACTGCCGAAAGAAGGATTTTCTTCAACATGGACTTTCTCCTGTTTCCCGGCGAGCCGGAGTTTGTTGTGAAGTGTCGGCCCTTGACGCGGGCACAAACGATGCTGAGCGGTTCCTCAGAGCCCGGCGAGAGCGAGCGGTTCGGGACCGGCAGATTGCTGCACCGGACGCGCGGGAAGCTGCGCGCCGGGAATATTGATGCTGGTCGAGGTCATGGTCTCATCGATGCCAGCCCCTTGAGAATCGGTTCCGTAAATCTCCGTTACGGCCGAAGCGGTCAGTTCCGCCGGCGTTCCGTCAAAGACGACGCGGCCCTGCGACATGCCGATGATGCGCTCGCAATAATTGCGCGCCGTATCCAGCGTATGCAGATTGGTGATGACGGTGATGCCTTCGCGCTCGTTGATGTCGCGCAGCGCATCCATCACGATCTTGGCATTGAGCGGGTCGAGCGAGGCAATCGGCTCATCGGCCAGAACCATCTTCGGAGACTGCATCAGGGCGCGGGCGATGGCGACGCGCTGCTGCTGGCCGCCGGAAAGCGTGCCCGCGGCCTGCATGGCCACATGTTCGATGCCGAGCCGCTCGAGCGCGGCGATCGCCATCAGGCGCTCATCATTGGTGAAGATGTTGAACAGGCTGAGCGCTGTCGAACGGTGGTTGAGACGGCCGAGCATGACATTGGTGAGCACATCCAGGCGCGGCACCAGATTGAACTGCTGGAAGATCATGGCACAGTCGCGCTGCCAGTTGCGGAGCGCCGCACCCTTCAGCGCCGATACTTCCGTGTCGTTGAAATAGATGGAACCCGAGGAGGGATCAACGAGGCGGTTGATCATGCGCAGCAGCGTTGATTTTCCCGCACCCGAGCGTCCGATAACGCCGACCATCTGGCCCTGCGGTATTTCGACGTTCACGGCATCGACCGCAGTATGGTTGCCGAAACGGCGCGTGACTTGCTTCAGGTGAAAGCTCATTTCCCCGTCCAATCTTCTTTTTTGACGGGGTTCGGCGTAACAGCGGTGCGTGAAGTGTGGATGTCAGTTTCATGAATAAAATATTACAGAATTCGCAGATACGACACCCGGGGGTTCGCCGACAAACCTCTCGTCAGGCATGTCATGAGCAGGAAATCCCACCGGCATATCTGGAGCCGACAAACAGAAATCCCGGGACGTGGCCCGGGATTTGCAATTGCTTCGCTATGAGCGGAGTTCATCCACCATATTTCGCCACGAAATCCTCGGCGGCGAGCGCGCGGAAATCATCGAGCGCGCCGCGCAGTCTGGCATGGTCCCAATCCCACCAATTCAGATCGTCCATGCGCCGGCCAAGCTCCGCTGGAAAACGCTCGCGGATCAGCCGGGCGGGCACGCCACCGACGATGGTATAGGGCGCGACATCTTTCGATACCACCGCGCCAGCCCCGATCACTGCACCGTTCCCCACCGTCACGCCGGGCAGGATGGTCGCGCCATGGCCGATCCAGACATCATGGCCGATCACCACCCGCTTGGCGCGGCGGGCGGCGAAGAAATCCGTTTCATCCTCAGCGTCGTCCCAGTAACTGCGGGCGCGATAGGTGAAATGGTGCAATGTCGCCCGCTGCATCGGGTGATTGGTGGCGTTGATGCGGACGGAGGCGGCGATATTGACGAATTTGCCAATGATGGCGCACCAGATCGCACCGTCCTGCATGACATAGGAATAGTCGCCCATCTCAACCTCTTCGAGGCGGCAGCGTTCCGAAATTTCGGTATAGCGGCCGATCGAGGAGTTGGTGACGCGGGCGGTTTCGTGAATGACGGGTTCGAGACCGACCTTGACACTCATGCCGCTGCCTTCCGGGGAGAGAATTGCGAGACGTCGAGAATGCGGTCGGCCACGGCTTCCCGCACTTCCTCGTCGTGGAAGATGCCCAGCAGCGCGGTGCCCTTTTCTTTTTTCTCCCTGATCATGTCGACGACCACGCGCCGATTTGTGGCGTCGAGTGAGGCCGTCGGCTCGTCGAGAAGCAGGATCGCATGATCGGTGATGAAGCCGCGCGCGATGTTGACGCGCTGCTGCTCGCCGCCCGAAAAGGTTGCGGGCGGAAGCGACCACAATTCCCGTGGCAGGTTCAGCTTCGAAAGCAGCGTCGCCGCCTGTTCGCGCGCATCTTCGGCGGCCACCTTGCGGGCCAGAAGCGGTTCGGCAACGACATCGATGGCAGCGACACGCGGCACGGTGCGCAGGAACTGGCTGACATAACCGATCGTGTGATGGCGAATTTCGAGGATCGTCCGCGGCGAGGCATTGCCGATATCAACGACCTGATCCCCGTGGCGGATGAGGATCTGCCCGCTGTCGATGGCGTAGTTGCCATAGAGCATTTTCAGGATCGAGCTTTTGCCGATACCCGATGGGCCGCCGAGCACGACGCATTCGCCGCCGCAAACGGAGAAATTGACATCGCGAACGACCGGCAATTCGATGCCGTCGCGAAGATGCATGGTGAAGCTTTTGAAGACTTCCGAAACGATAAGGGGCGTCGGCATGGCGTCAAACCTGCAGAATAGAGGAAACAAGCAATTGCGTGTAAGGCTCGCGCGGATCGTCGAGCACCCGGTCGGTGAGACCATGCTCGATGACGTCGCCGCCCTTCATCACCATCATGCGATGGGAAAGCAGTCGCGCCACCGCCAGATCATGGGTGACGACGACGACGGCAAGGCCGAGATCGTTGACGAGGCCGCGGACCAGATCAAGCAGGCGTGCCTGCACGGAGACATCGAGACCGCCGGTCGGTTCGTCCATGAAGACAAGGCGCGGCGAGGTGACGAGATTGCGGGCGATCTGCAGGCGCTGGCGCATGCCACCGGAAAAGGCACGCGGCTGATCGTCGATACGGTCGGTGCCAATTTCCACCCGCTCCAGCCATTCGCTGGCCGATTGCCTTATATTGCCATAATGCCGATTGCCCACGGCCATCAGCCGTTCGCCGACATTGGCGCCGGCCGAAACAGCCATACGCAACCCGTCCGCCGGGTTCTGGTGAACGAAGCCCCAGTCGGTGCGCATCAGGAAACGGCGTTCGGCCTCACCCATGTGGTAGAGGTCGCGCACAGAGCCGTCGCGCATGCGATATTCCACGCTGCCCGCCGTTGGCATCAGCCGAGTGGAAATGCAGTTGAGAAGCGTGGTCTTGCCGGAACCGGATTCTCCGACAATGGCCAGGACCTCGCCCGGATAAAGTTCAAAGGAAACGTTGCGGCAACCAGCCCGGTCGCCGTAATATTTGGAAACGTCCCGGACTTTCAGAAGTGGTGCGTCGCTCATTCTGCGGCCTCCTTCACATCCGCCAGCATATGGCCCTTGTGGCCATGGGCGCGGCGGTCCTCGCAATGGTCGGTATCGGAGCAGACGAACATCCGCCCACCCTTGTCATCAAGCACCACCTCGTCCAGATAGACATTCTCGCCGCCGCACAGTGCGCAGGGCTTGTCGAAGCGCTGAATTTCAAACGGATGGTCCTCGAAATCCAGGCTGACCACGTCGGTATAGGGCGGCACGGCATAGATGCGCTTTTCGCGCCCAGCGCCGAACAGCTGCAGCGCGTCCGACATATTCATTTTCGGATTGTCGAATTTCGGCGTCGGCGAAGGATCCATCACATAGCGTCCGGCAACCTTCACCGGGTATGCATAGGTGGTGGAGATGCGGCCGTTGCGGGCGATGTCTTCGTAGAGCTTGACGTGCATCAGGCCATATTCTTCCAGCGCGTGCATGACGCGGGTTTCGGTCTCGCGTGGCTCGAGGAAGCGCAAGGGTTCGGGAATGGGAACCTGATAGACCAGAACCTGTCCGGAATGCAGTTCTTCCTCCGGAATGCGGTGCCGCGTCTGGATGATGGTCGCATCCCTGGTGCGGGTGGTGACGGCAACATTCGCCACCTTCTGGAAAAAGGCGCGGATGGAAACCGCGTTGGTGGTGTCGTCGGCGCCCTGGTCGATGACCTTCAGCACATCGTCGGGGCCGACGATGGAAGCGGTCAACTGCACACCGCCGGTGCCCCAGCCATAGGGCATGGGCATTTCACGGGAGGCGAAGGGAACCTGATAACCGGGAATGGCAATGGCCTTCAGGATCGCCCGGCGGATCATCCGTTTGGTCTGTTCGTCCAGATAGGCGAAGTTGTAGGCAGCCAGCCCGTCGTCAAATGAAACTTCTTTAAGCATTGCGCGTTAACCTTGCGAAAAAAGGAGTACAAGCTCATGGAGATTGGAATTCTTGCAGCCGTGTTCTTTGCTGTTTTTGCAGCATCGACCGTCTTTTGCGCTTACTGGTTTGGAGAGCAGCACAGCCGCTGAGCTATTCGGCTGCATCGCCCATCCACTCCGCGCCATCAGCGTTGATCGCCTCGAAATCGGCGCGCATTTTCCTGACCAGACCGAGTTCGGCCTGAAAATCCACGTAATGCGGCAATTTCAGATGTTCGACGAAACCCGTCGCCTGGACGTTGTCTGCATGTGAAATGACGAATTCTTCATCCTGCGCCGGGGCGACGACATCTTCGCCGAATTCACCGGCGCGAAGCGCGCGATCGACCAGCGACATGGCCATCGCCTTGCGTTCGCTCTGGCCGAAAACCAGACCATAACCGCGGGTGAACTGCGGTGGCGCTTTGGCCGAGCCCTTGAATTGGTTGACCATCTGGCATTCGGTAACCTGGATGTCCCCAAGCGAGACGGTAAAGCCGAGTTCGGGAACCTCCAGCTCCACTTCAACATCACCGATGCGGATTTCACCGACGAAGGGATGCGTGCGGCCGTAACCGCGCTGTGTCGAATAGGCGAGTGCGAGAAGGAAGCCCTCGTCACCGCGTGCCAGCGATTGCAGACGCAGGTCGCGTGGCATCGGAAATTCCATCGGCTCGCGCGTCAGATCGCCGGCAATATGCTCATCAGGCATATCACCATCGCTTTCGATCAGCCCTTCTTCGGCGAGAATGTCGGAAACCCGCATGACATAATCCGGCTCGCCTTCACGAATGGCGGGGGTTTCGACAGCCTCGTCTTCGAGCAGCGAGGGATCGAGTAGACGGTGGGTATAATCGAAGGTCGGTCCCAGCAATTGCCCGCCCGGCAAGTCCTTGTAGGTTGCCGAAACGCGTCGCTGCACCGTCATGTCAGCCGTATTGACCGGCAGCGAATAGCCGAACCGCGGCAACGTGGTGCGGTAGGCGCGCAGCAGGAAGATGGCCTCGATCATGTCGCCGCGTGCCTGCTTGACGGCAAGGGCTGCAAGCGACTGATCGTAAAGTGAGGCTTCCGCCATGACGCGGTCGACGGCGAGTGAAAGCTGGGAAACGATCTGCGTGACAGTCATCGCCGGCAGGTCACGGTCTCCGCGCCGCTTGTCGGCCAGAAGCCGGTGGGCGTTGGCGATGGCGGTTTCCCCGCCTTTGACAGCAACATACATCTTATGCCTCCACGGATTTAATACGCGTCGTGCGCGGCAGGCAGACGAATTTGTCGGCGCAGGTCAGAATGACATCGACGCCGCGCGGGAAAATGGCGTTGTTCTCCGCCCAGAGCCTCGGGAATATCTCCGGCAGGCCGGAAGGGCTGATGATATTGATGTGGCGGATGCCGGGGCCGGACAGCATTAATTCCTGTCCGCCATCAAGATCTGGCAATTCGATGATGACCGTCGTCGAACGGTCGGGATATTCCTGGCTTCCCTGAGCGAAAAGGCCGAAGGAGGCAATGGTGCTGCCCGCCTCGATCACGGCGAACTGCGCAGCCCCCTTTTCTTCCGTCGCAATCGCGCCGGTGTGAAACCCAACCCAACCCGGCACGGCCGTTTTCCGCAGCGCGCCGCTCAGCCAGACTGGTGTGTCGTGGTCGCAGAGCGCCAGCAGAACCGCACCCGTTGCGGTGGCAAGCGGTGCCGGCGGGGTAACTGCGGTTTCGATCGTCTGCGGTGTGCCCGGCCGGGCCATGCCGTCCATCAGCTTTTTGAAAACCCGTTGGGAATCGAAGACGGCGTCGGAAAAACCGCCCGTCAATGCTTCGGCTTTGACACCCATCAATCTTCTCCTCGAACCATGGTGAAGAAATCGACACGCGTGGCGGCGGTCTCTTTTGTTTTCCGCTGTTTTTCCTCGGTCAGTCTTTTTTCGACCGGTGAGAGAAGCTCGGTTTCAATGAAGTCCCGCGTCGGATTTTCCTGCCAGAGCGCGTCGAAAACGGCCGCGTACCAGGCCTTCTTGCGGCCGGTGCCGAGAACATGGGCATGGCCGACAGTGCCGGAAGCAAGCTTGATCGTTGCGCGGGTAACGGTGGTTTCACCCAGATTGAAAGGCGCGCCGCCGCCGCCGATACGTCCCTTGACCATGACGAGGCCGGTTTCCGGTCCGCGCACATTTTCCATCTGCGGGCTGGCGTCCTGCCGGTTCCAGACCGTTTCGAGTTCCTGAACGGTTGCGCGGGCGAGAAGGGCCGCCACCCGCTTCCTTCCCGCATGTATATTCGCAGCTTCGTTATTCATCGCTTGACCTCTAATGTCTATTGATATAGACAACTATACAATATAAGCTACAATTAACGGCGATGAATGACAAGCGTGTGACATGAGCCCTGCAGCAGCAATGAAAAGAAAGAACGGCGTCGCGCTCTGGCGGCAGATTGCCGACCGGATCAGAGGCGAGATCGCGGCAGGCGATCACGACGAAACCGGCATGTTGCCGCCGGAAATGGCGCTGGCCGAAAAATTCGGCGTCAACCGCCACACCGTCAGAAGCGCCATTGCCGCATTGGCGAGCGAAGGCATCCTCGAGCCGATGCAGGGGCGTGGCACGATGATCGCCCGCAAGGAACGGCTGAGTTTTCCGATTTCACTGCGCACACGGTTCACGGCAGGCATCGCAGATCAGGTGAAGGAAATGGAGGCGCTGCTTCTTTCCCACACGACCGAACCCGCAAGCGCCGATCTGGCAGCGCGGCTGCAACTGCAGACCGGCGCACCGCTCGTGCGTCTGGAGACCTTGCGCAAGGCTGACACCCGGCCGGTTTCCCGCTCGACCACGTGGTTTCCGGCGGATCGTTTTGCCGGAATTGGCGAGGCCTATCAGAAAAGCGGCTCGATCACGGCCGCTTTCAAATCGCTCGGCGTGGCCGACTACGTGCGCATTTCCACCGTCATCTCCGCCAGCCATGCGGATACGCAGGATCTGGCCGATCTCGAATTGTCGCCGGGCGCGATTCTACTCGTCACCCAGGCGCTGAATGCCGATATGGATGGCGTGCCGGTGCAATATGCCGTCAGCCGATTTTCGGCCGATACCGTCGAATTCACGGTGGAAAATTAGGCTTATTCCGTCTGCGAAAGACCGAGCACATCCAGCATGGAATAGAAGCCCGGCTTCTTGTCTAAAGCCCAGACAGCTGCCGCAATCGCACCGCGTGCGAAAATGGAGCGGTCGCCGGCATAGTGGGAAAGCTCGACGCGTTCACCCTCGCCGGCAAAGATCACCGAATGTTCACCGATCACCGAACCGCCGCGCAGCGTGGCGAAACCGATGGTGCCAGTCTCCCGCGCACCCGTATGTCCGTCGCGCACGCGAACGGAAGAGGTGGTGAGATCGACCTTGCGGCCGGCCGCGGCCGCTTCACCCAGCAAAAGCGCCGTGCCGGAAGGCGCGTCCACCTTGTGCTTGTGGTGCATTTCCAGGATTTCGATGTCCCAGTTCTGCGCATCCAGCGCCTGCGCCGCCTGCTGCGTCAAAACGCTGAGCAGGTTGACGCCGAGGCTCATATTGCCCGACTTGACGATGCGCGCATGGCGCGACGCCGCCTTGAATTTTTCCTCGTCATCCGGCGAACAGCCGGTGGTGCCGATGACATGCACGATGCGAGCCTGCGCGGCGAGACCGGCGAAGGTGACGCTGGTTGCCGGTGAGGTGAAGTCAATCACCCCTTCGGCATGGAGAAAGGCCTGCAGCGGATCGCTGGTGATTTCGACGCCGATGGGCCCAAGACCGGCAATCTCGCCAGCATCGCGGCCGACAAAGGCCGAGCCTTCACGCGCGACGGCGGCATGCAGCTGGACGCCTGATGTCTGGTGAATGAGGCGGATGAGCGCCTGTCCCATGCGGCCCGCCGCGCCGACCACCACCAGTTTCATGTCGCTGCTGCCCATGTTTTCACTCACTTTTCATGTCGGGCGGATCGGAACCCGCCGGTATCGGACGTTTGATGTTTGCAGCGGTGACGTTAAAGACCAGCCGCTCGCTTCGCAAGCGTCACATGGGAAGGATAGCCAGTTGAGAGGAGAGCGATCAGGCTCTCCAGCGCCGCCCGTCCAGCGCCAGGCCGAAATCGGCAGGCGTTCTCGCATAGGTGGCGAGGCCGGAAAGGGCCGCCTGCGGATGGGTGACCACGAAGGTCGGAATGGTCCGCATCAACGCGCTGTGTGGCGCCTTGTCTTCAAAGGCGGCCCGGAACTCCGGACTCTTCAGCGCCGGGATGATCTTCTGCGAAATGCCGCCGGCGAGATAGACGCCGCCCTTTGCCATGAAAATCAGCGCGAGATCGCCCGCCACGCGGCCGAGATAGGTGCTGAAAAGCGAAAGCGTTTCTTTTGCCTGCGCGTTCTGGCCCGAAAGCCCATGCGAGGTGATATCGGCCGGATCGGAAAAGACGGGTTCGATGCCATCGGTCTTGCAGACGGCGCGGTAAAGATTGACCAGTCCGCGCCCGCACAGGATCTGTTCGCCGGCAACACGGCCCTCAATGGTTTCGATATGCGGGAAAACCGCATAATCACGCGCACTTCTTGGGCCGACATCGATATGGCCGCCCTCACCGGGCACCGGGAACCACATATGACGGGCGTAAACCAGACCGGCGACGCCGAGACCCGTGCCGGGTCCGAGAACGACGCGCGACGCCAGCATGTCTTTCTTGCCGGAGCCGATAGGCTCGCGGTTGTCGTCGTCAAGCGCTGCAATCGCCAGAGCCTGTGCCTCGAAATCATTGATGACGATGACATCCTTCAGGCCGAGATTAGCCAGCATGCCCTTTGGCTTGACGACCCAGTGGCAGTTGGTGAGCGGTATCTCGTCGCCTTCGATGGGGCCGGCAATCGCAAGAATTGTCGAGACCGGCTGAAGCGATGTCTTGTCCAGGACCGCTTTCTGGATGGCGTCGTCGATCGTCGGATATTCCGCCGTCTTCACGGTGGTGAGGTGCACCGGTTCCGCAAAGGAATCGATCAGGATGGAAAAGCGGGCATTGGTGCCGCCGATGTCGCCAAGAAGGATCGGAAAGGACAGATATTCGGTATCGGACGTCTTCGGCATTGCCTGTTCCATATTGGGGTGCGGGTCAGTCGGCGGAGTTGAAGTCGATCAGGTTTTCTGCGGTGGCGCGGTTGAGCGCCATGGGAATATCGTAAACCGTGGCAAGCCGGGTCAGCGCCTTTACATCCACATCATGTGGCATGGCCGTCAGCGGGTCGGTGAAAAAGATCAGCATGTCCACTTCGCCGGTGGCGATCATCGCGCCGATCTGCTGGTCGCCGCCAAGCGGTCCGCTTTTCAGACGAATGACCTCGAGCCCCGGGCAGGCTTCCTGTACCCGCCCGCCGGTCGTGCCGGTGGCGACGATCCTGAAACTGGAGAGCGCCTTCTGGTGATGACGGGCGAAATCCGCCATATCGTCTTTTTTCTCGTCGTGAGCGATGAGCGCGATACAGCGTTGCCCTTCCATGGTCCCAGCCTGTCCCCGTAAAGAATTAAATCGATTTGAAGCCTTCTATAACAGCTTGCCGCCATTTGAAAAGGGAAGCTGTTGAATGCCTCATTTCTGTTTCAGTTCAATGTCGGACGTTGGGTCGGAAGCGGAATATCCGAAGGCGGCTGGAGGGTCGGAGCGTTCTGAATAACCTGTTCCACGCTTTGCTGGCGCACGGCCTGGACCGGCGCGGGGGAATATGCCTGCGCAGCAATACCCTCGGGGTTGGCGGAAGGGGCGGCAGCCACGGCGGCGCAGGCGGCGGGCAGGTCGGAGACCATGACCGGACGCGGTTTCACCGGTTTGGCATTGGGGTCTTTTTTCGGCGGCGCCCATGGTTCTTTGGTAAACCACCAGGCGAGCGACTTGTCGCAGCCATCGCCTTTGCCCACGGCCGCCTGCGGCTTGCAGTTAGGCGCGCCGGGCGGGCATTCGAGGCGGATGTGGAAATGTTCGTCGTGCCCATAGATCGGCCTGATCTTGCCCATGAAGGTGCGGTCGCCGGTCCATGTCTGGCAAAGCTTCTGCTTGATGGCCGGGTTGACGAAGACGCGCTCCACCTGCGGATAGCTCGCCGCCATCATCACCAGCCGGGCATTGAGCGGCGACCATTTGCGATCATCGACCGTCAAAAACTTGGCTTTGTCCAGCATGGAAATGAACGGCACCGTTTCGCGCTGCTCCACACTCAGCCGGGGATTAGGCATTGGCCGCCACCAGACATCCACATCGAGTCCGATCTGGTGCGACGCATGGCCGGTCAGCATCGGCCCGCCGCGTGGCTGGGAAATATCGCCGAGCAGCAGACCCGGCCAGCCGATCTTCTGCGCATCCTGCGAAAAGCGCTCGAGGAAGGAAATCAGCTGCGGCTGGCCCCAGCGCCGGTTGCGCGAAAGCCGCATGGCCTGCCAGCCGGGACCGTCGGTCGGCATGGCGATGGCGCCGGACTGGCAGCCCTTGGCATAGGAGCCAATCGGCTGGGAGGCTGCTGCGGAGGGCAGGGCCGTGTGGCCGAACACTTCTTTCGCGGGCCGGTCCTCGGCCGATGCGGTTTCCATCTGCAACTGCAGCGCGGAAACGACCGAAATCGCCAGCATGGCCGCCTTGAAAACTCTCGATGATCCCGCCGTCATATAGCCGTGTCCGTCCGATCAGATGATTCTCTTCCCCTTAGAATAAACTGGAACGGGATTTTGTTGAAACCATGTTTCGCCCTGTTTGTGCAAAGCAGGGAATTAAGGGTGCCGATAAAGAGCTTGTGAGTCGAAGCATCTGTTTTTTGCCAATCTTTGTTTTATGCTCTGCGCAACAAACACAAAACAGGAACCGCCCCGAATGATATTGGCTCCACTGAAATCCCGCCTTCTGATCGCCCTTGCGGCATCCGCCATGCTGATCCCGGCGGCTGCCTTCGCCCAGTCGGGCGATGTCTGGCGAAAGGGGATTTCGACGGTCGGGGAACTGAAACATCCTGATGGTTTCGATCATTTCGACTATGTGAACACCAAGGCCCCGAAAGGCGGTGCGCTGCGCATGTCGACGACGGGAACCTTCGATACGCTCAATCCGCTGCTCGCCAAGGGCGAGGCGGCGACCGGCCTTTCGCTGGTTTTCGATACGCTGATGAAATCGACGGAAGAAGAGCTGTCAGCCTCCTACGGGCTTCTGGCCGAGGGCGTCAGCTATCCCGACGATATTTCGAAGGCGACATTCCGGCTACGGGCGGAGGCCAAATGGGCGGACGGCAAGCCGGTGACGCCGGAGGACGTGGTTTTCAGCTTCGAAAAGGCCAAGGATCTGAGCCCGCAGCTTGCCACCTATTACACCCACGTCACCAAGGCGGAGGTGAGTGGCGAGAGGGACATCACCTTCACATTCGATGAAAAGAACAATCGCGAATTGCCGCAGATTGTCGGGCAGTTGCTCATCGTTCCGAAGCACTGGTGGGAAGCTGCCGGCCCAGACGGCAAGCCGCGTGATATCTCCCGTGGCACGCTGGAGCCGGTTATGGGCTCCGGCCCCTACAAGATCGCGTCCCTGTCTCCCGGCTCGACGATGACCTATGAGCGTCGCGACGACTATTGGGGCAAGGACGTCAATGTGAATGTCGGGATGAACAATTTCAAAACCATCACCTACAATTTCTTTTCCGATCAGGATGTGGAATTCCAGGCCTTCAAGTCCGGTACGGTCGATTTCCGCCAGGAAGCCTCTTCCAGCCGCTGGGTTACCGGTTACGATTTTCCGGCCGTCAAGGAAGGCCGCGTCAAGAAGGAAGAATTGCCGAACATTTATCGCTCCGTCGGCATCATGCAGGCCTTCGTGCCGAACATGCGTCGTGAAAAGTTCCAGAACCCGAAACTGCGCAAGGCGCTCAATTACGCCTTCGATTTCGAGGAGCTGAACCGCACGCTCGCTTACGGGCAGTTCCAGCGCATCAACAGCTTCTTCATGGGCAGCGAGCTCGCCTCTTCCGGCTTGCCGACCGGGCGCGAGCTGGAACTGCTTCAGGAACTGAAGGACCAGGTTCCGCCGGAAGTCTTCACCACCGAATACCGTAACCCGGTGGCAGGCGATCCTGCCAAGCAGCGTGACAATCTGCGCGAGGCGGTGAAGTTGATGAAAGAGGCCGGTTACGAGCTGCGCGGCAACCGCATGGTCAATGCGGCAACCGGACAGCAGCTGGATATGGAATTCCTGATCGATTCCTCCGGCATGGAAAGAACGATCCTGCCCTATGTCCAGAACCTCAAGAAGATCGGCATCAATGCCACGATCCGCACGGTCGATGCCTCGCAATATACCAACCGCGCCCGCAGCTTCGATTTCGACATCGCCGTCAAACTCTGGGCGACATCGGCCAATCCCGGCAACGAACAAGCGGATTTCTGGGGCTCGGCCGCCGCCGATCGGCAGGGATCCAACAACCTTGGCGGCATCAAGAACCCCGCCGTCGATGCTTTGGTCAGAAAGGTCATATTTGCGCCCAACCGGGATGAACAGGTGGCCGCGGCGCGGGCGCTCGACCGGGTGCTTCTGGCAAACAGCTACGTCATTCCGCAATTTTACCGCGGCGAGATGTTCCTCGCTTACTGGAACACACTCACGCGTCCTGAAAACCTGCCTGAATACGGCATCGGTTTTCCGGACGCATGGTGGTCCAGTCAGGCCGGAAACTGACGCTGGCCTTGCTTTCGCGCCGAAGGCTTGATTCACATAGGGCGAAACGAATCGCTTAAGGCGCAGGCAAGCGCTTTCAGGAAAGGACCGGGTTTGACAGAAACGAAAACCGCTGACGTGTCGGCCGGGAGCCGAGGCTGATGGGCGCCTATATCCTCAGACGTCTGGCGTTGATGATCCCGACCATCATCGGCATCATGGGCATTTCGTTTCTCGTCATCCAGTTCGCGCCGGGCGGGCCGGTGGAGCAGGTTGTCGCGCAGCTGACGGGGCAGGGCGACAGCGCCTCCGACCGGCTCTCGGGCGGCGGCGATCTCATGGGTCAATCCGGCGGCTTCGATGAAAGCGGCTCGAAATATCGCGGTGCGCAGGGGCTTGATCCGGAGTTGATCGCCAAGCTCGAGAAGCAGTTCGGTTTCGACAAGCCGCCGCTTACCCGTTTTCTCGAAATGATGTGGAATTACATCCGCTTCGACTTCGGGGACAGCTTCTTCCGCAATTCCTCGGTCATTGATCTCATCATCGACAAGCTGCCGGTGTCGATGTCGCTTGGTTTCTGGATCCTGATCATCTCCTACATCATCTCCATTCCCCTCGGAATCAAGAAAGCCGTTTCCGATGGCTCGACGTTCGATGTCTGGACCTCCGGCATCATCATCATCGGTTATGCGGTGCCGAGCTTCCTGTTCGGTATTCTGCTCATCGTGCTTTTCGCCGGCGGATCGTTCTTCGACTGGTTCCCGCTGCGCGGTCTGGTATCGGATAATTTTGACCAGCTGAACTGGTGGCAGAAGATCATCGACTACTTCTGGCACCTGACGCTGCCATTGATCGCGCTGTCGCTCTCGGCTTTCGCAACGACGACGCTTCTGACGAAAAACTCCTTCATCGACGAGATCAAGAAGCAATATGTCGTCACCGCCCGCGCCAAGGGTCTCACCGAACGCAAGGTTCTCTATGGCCACGTCTTCCGCAACGCGATGCTGATCGTGATTGCCGGTTTTCCTGGCGCTTTCATTTCGGCCTTCTTCACCGGCTCGCTGCTGATCGAGAATATCTTCTCGCTCGATGGCCTTGGCCGCCTCGGTTATCTCTCGGTCGTCAACCGTGACTATCCGATCGTGTTCGGCACGCTCTTCATCTTCTCACTGATGGGCCTCGTTGTCGGCCTCATATCGGACCTCATCTATACATGGATCGATCCGCGCATCGATTTCGAGCGGAGGGACGTGTGATGACGCTCGCCCATACCGCCGCAGCCGAAACGATAGAAAAGCCGAAGCGCCCGTGGTTTTCGCCGACCACCAAACGCCGCTGGCAGAATTTCAAGGCGAACCGGCGCGGTTACTGGTCCTTCTGGCTGTTCCTGATCCTGTTTTTTCTGAGCCTGATCGCGGAATTCATCGCCAATGACAAACCCATTCTCGCTTCCTACAAGGGTGAGATTCTGGTGCCGGTCATGGTCGATTATCCCGAGGAGAAATTCGGCGGCTTCCTTGCCCAGACCGACTACAAATCCTCCTTCATCCAGGATGAGATCAACGCCAATGGCTGGATGATCTGGCCGCCGATCCGTTATTCCTACCAGACGGTCAATTCCAATATTCCGCATTCAGCGCCCACCGCGCCCTTCTGGCTGATGGATAAAAAGGATCGCTGCTCGGCTTACCCGCAGGGCGATGCCGATCCCGGTTGCACCCTCGGCAATCTGAATTGGCTGGGAACCGACAATCAGGCGCGCGATGTCACGGCGCGAATGATTTATGGTTTCCGCATCTCCGTGCTGTTCGGCCTGACACTAACGATCGCGTCGGCCCTTGTCGGCGTCACCGCTGGCGCCATTCAGGGTTATTTCGGCGGCTGGACCGATTTGCTTTTGCAGCGTTTCATCGAAATCTGGTCGTCCATGCCGGTGCTCTATATCCTGCTCATCATCGCGGCCATTCTTCCACCCGGCTTCTTCGTGCTGCTCGGCATCATGCTGCTGTTCTCATGGGTCGGCTTCGTTGGCATCGTGAGAGCGGAATTCCTGCGCGCCAGAAACTTTGAATATGTCCGTGCGGCCCGTGCACTTGGCGTTGGCAACTGGACGATCATGTTCCGGCATCTTCTGCCCAACGCCATGGTGGCGACGCTGACTTTCCTGCCGTTCATCCTTTCTGGCTCGATCACGACGCTCACCTCGCTCGATTTCCTCGGCTTCGGCATGCCGCCGGGATCGCCGTCGCTGGGCGAGATGATTGCGCAGGGCAAGAACAACCTTCAGGCCCCCTGGCTTGGCCTCACTGCGTTTTTCACCATGTCCATCATGCTCTCGCTGTTGATTTTCGTCGGTGAAGCGGTGCGCGACGCCTTCGATCCACGCAAGACGTTCCGGTGACCGCCATGACGGAAAAAACCATCCAGCCACTTCTCTCCGTCCGTGACCTTTCGGTCGCATTTCATCAGGGCGGCGCGACCAGCATCGCCGTCGATCACGTCTCCTTCGACCTCATGCCGGGCGAAGTCGTTGCCCTCGTTGGCGAATCCGGTTCCGGAAAATCGGTGACGGCGAATTCCATCCTCAAATTGCTGCCCTATCCGGCGGCGAGCCACCCGTCTGGAAAAATCCTGTTTGACGGCAAGGACATGCTGGCCCTGCCGGAACGCTCCCTGCGTGCGGTCCGCGGCAACGACGTCACCATGATCTTTCAGGAGCCGATGACCTCGCTCAATCCGCTCCACACCATCGAGCGGCAGATCGGCGAGATTCTGGAGCTGCACCAGGCAATCACCGGGGCTGAGGCGCGGGCGCGCACGCTGGAACTGTTGCTGCAGGTCGGCATCCGCGAACCGGAAAAGCGCCTGAAAGCCTATCCGCATGAATTGTCCGGCGGCCAGCGGCAGCGTGTGATGATCGCCATGGCGCTTGCCAATCGGCCGAAACTGCTGATCGCCGATGAGCCGACCACCGCGCTCGACGTGACAGTGCAGGCGCAGATCCTCGAGCTTCTGAGTGATCTGAAGACGAAGCACGGCATGTCCATGCTGTTCATCACCCACGACCTCGGTATTGTCCGAAAATTTGCCGACCGCGTCTGTGTCATGACCAAGGGCAAGATCGTCGAGACCGGCACCGTGGAGCAGGTGTTTACTGATCCTCAGCACGCCTATACGCGCCATCTTCTTGCAGCCGAACCCAAAGGCGAGCCGCCGCATTCCGACACGACCAAACCGGTGGTCATGCAGGGTGACGATATCAAGGTCTGGTTCCCCATCAAGGCGGGACTGATGCGCCGGGTGGTCGACCATGTGAAGGCGGTGGACGGCATCGATATTACCCTGCGCGCCGGCCAGACGGTGGGCGTGGTGGGCGAATCCGGCTCGGGCAAGACGACGCTTGGTCTGGCTCTCTCCCGGCTGATCGCATCTGAGGGACGCATCAGCTTCATCGGCCAGTCGATAGATCATTATTCCTATGAGATGATGAAGCCACTCAGGAACCGGCTGCAGGTGGTGTTTCAGGATCCCTATGGTTCGCTTAGCCCGCGCATGTCGGTGGGCGAAATCGTCGCCGAGGGCCTGAAGGTGCACGAGCGGTCCCTGTCCGCCGATGAGCGCGATACACGTGTCGCCGTCGCGTTGGAAGAGGTCGGCCTCGATCCGGCCACCCGCTGGCGCTATCCGCACGAATTTTCCGGCGGCCAGCGCCAGCGCATCGCCATCGCCCGCGCCATGGTGCTTAAACCCCGTTTCGTCATGCTGGATGAGCCGACATCCGCGCTCGACATGAGCGTGCAGGCGCAGGTGGTCGATCTGCTGCGCGATCTCCAGGCAAAGCATGAACTCGCATACCTCTTCATCAGCCACGATCTGAAGGTGGTGAAGGCGCTCGCCAACGACCTGATCGTCATGCGTCACGGCAAGGTGGTGGAGAGCGGCCCGGCGGCGGAGATTTTCGCCAACCCGCAGCAGGACTATACCAGGGCGCTGCTGGCGGCCGCCTTCAATATTGAGGCTGTCGAAACCAAAGCGGTGAGCCAGTAGGCGCATCGCGCTTCTATTAAGGCAATGATTTTTCTGTTGCTTTGCGGAAAATGCCGACCCATGTTGCGGAGGCAATGTGACGCGGAAACGGATTGATTGCCATGGCAGCGGATGTGATTGTTCTGGGAGCGGGGATCATCGGGGTCTCTGTCGCTCTGCAACTGGCCCGAAGGGGCAAATCGGTGGTGCTGGTCGACCGGCGCGGGCCGGGCGAGGAAACCTCCTTTGGTAATGCAGGGCTGATCCAGAGAGAAGGCGTCGTGCCTTACGCCTTCCCGCAGGATATCGCCCTGCTGCTGCGTTATTCCCTGAACAACAGCATCGATGCCCGTTATCACCTCTCCGCACTGCCGAAGATCGCGCCTTTCCTCGGCCGCTACTGGTATAATTCCGCAGCCACACGCCACGGGGCGATTGCCCGCGCCTATGCGCCACTAATCGAGCATTCGGTTTCCGAACACAGCATTTTGATCGATGAAGCGAAGGCTGGCGATCTGATCGTGAAAAACGGCTGGATGGAGGCTTACAGGACTGCCGCAAGGCGGGATGCGGATTATGCCTTCGCCGAGCGGCTGGCGCGGGACCACGGCATTTCCCACACGAAACTCGATGCTGAAGAGCTTGCCTCCGCCGAACCGCATCTCAGCCGTGATTTTGTCGGCGGTCTGAAATGGAACGATCCCTGGTCCGTGCTCGATCCGCACGCGCTGACGCTCGCCTATCTCAAACTGTTTGAGAGCTACGGCGGAACCTTTGTCCGGGGTGATGCATCGACGCTCAGCCAGACGGTAAGCGGTTGGACGGTGCGTACCGAAACCGGCGCAGTTGAGGCGGAACATGCCGTCGTGGCGCTTGGTCCGTGGGCAGATACGGTGACAGAGAGGCTGGGTTATCGTTTCCCGCTCGGGGTGAAGCGTGGTTATCACATGCATTATGCGCCGCAGGAAGGGACAAAGCTCAACAACTGGCTGATCGATGCCGAGCGCGGTTATTTCCTGGCGCCGATGCGAAAAGGCATCCGCCTGACGACCGGCGCGGAGTTCGCCGAACGCGATGCGCCGAAATCCCCGGTACAGATCGAGCGGGCCGAACGGGTGGCTCGCAGCGTCTTTCCCCTCGGCGGCAGGCTGGATGCGGAGCCGTGGATGGGCGCGCGTCCCTGCACGCCGGATATGATGCCGATCATCGGCAAGGCGCCAAGGCACAGGACATTGTGGTTCGCTTTCGGGCATGCCCATCACGGCCTCACACTCGGGCCGATCACCGGTCGTGTGCTGGCGGAAACCATGCTGGGCGAAACGCCTGTTATCGCCATCGACGCTTATCGCCCTGAAAGGTTCAATCCCTAATAGCTAAATCCGCTGGCCTTCCTGTGGCAGGCCACGTAACATGGTCCCATGCAAAGGGGAAAAGGGGCAAGCGTCATCATGGTGGCGAGGTTTCTCATTTATCAGCAGCAGGATGATTTTCGTTAGCGAAGCGCTTCTGCGCGCGAAACAGAAGAGAAACGGCCTGCTGGTGCATGATGGATGATATTGAAAAAGCAAAGAAATTTTTCGCCGACAACCCCGATATCGAAATTCTCGAAGCCTTTGTCATAGACGCGAACGGTGTTCCGCGCGGCAAATGGATTCCGCGTGAGAGGGCAATCGACGTGCTCGAAAAGGGAATGGCCATTCCCCGCTCCGTTTATGCACTGGATATTTGGGGCCGGGATGTGCACGCCGCAGGCCTTGCCGAAGGTACGGGCGATCCGGATGGTTTTTGTTTCCCCGTTCCCGGCACGCTGTCGCGCGTGACATGGCTTGGCCGTCCAACGGCGCAGGTGCTGCTGGCGATGAGAAACCCGGATGGAACCGGCTTTTATGGCGATCCGCGCCATGTTCTGTCGCAGGTTCTCAGCGCCTATAAAAAGGCTGGCCTCACGCCGGTCGTGGCGACCGAACTTGAATTTTACCTGATCGATCCAGTCCGCTCTGCGCTTGATCCCGTGCGCCCGCCGCACAGCCGCGAGGGACGCTGGCACACGGGCCAGACCCAGGTTCTGTCGATTTCCGAATTGCAGGATTTCGAGGATGTCTTCCATGATATCGCCACAGCCTGCCGGGCGCAGGGTGTACTTGCCGATACGACGCTGCGGGAAAACGGGCCGGGGCAATATGAGATCAACCTCAACCATGTGCCGGACGCCTTGCAGGCCGCCGATTTCGCCGTTTTCCTGAAACGCATCGTCAAGGGCGTGGCGCGGCGGCATGAGCTCGACGCCACCTTCATGGCCAAGCCTTATGGATTGCAGGCCGGCAACGGCATGCATGTGCATTTTTCCGTTCTCGATAGGGACGGCAGGAATATCTATGCCGGCGAAAACGGCCCTTCGGATGCACTGATGCATTCGGTCGGCGGCCTTCTGGAAAATATGGGGGAAAGCATGGCGATCTTCGCCCCCCATGCCAATTCCTACCGCCGCCTGACACCGAGCGAACATGCGCCGACCTACGCTTCCTGGGGCATCGACAACCGCTCGGCAGCGGTGCGCGTCATCGTTGCCAGCAAGGCCGCGACGCGTATCGAACACCGGGTCGCCGGCGCCGATACCAATCCCTATCTCGTTGTCGCAATGATCCTGAGTGCGGCACTTGCCGGCATGAAGGAAAAGCGCCAGCCCGGCGGAGCGATCGCGGGTGACAGCCACGCCATCAACCACGAACCGCTGCCCACCAATTGGGACTACGCCCTGCAACGCTTCACACGATCGAGCTTTGCTTATGCGACGCTCGGCCAGAAGTACCGCACGCTGTTTTCCGCCTGCAAGCAGCAGGAGCTTTCCGAATTTTCCCTGCGTGTAACCGACGTCGAATATGACGCCTATATCAGGACGGTGTGAGATGGCTGAGGTAACGACTATTCCCAATCCAGGTCACGCATCCTCATGGTATGCGGCCTCCGCCAATGTCAAATCCGTGCGACCGACGCTTGAAGGCGCGCTGGAAGCCGATGTCTGCATCATCGGCGGTGGTTTCACCGGCATTTCCGCGGCACTGGAACTCAGTGAACGCGGTTATGCCGTCATCGTTCTGGAAGGCGTGCGGGTTGGCTTCGGCGCCTCGGGCCGCAATGGCGGCCAGATCGTCAATGGTTACAGCCGTGATCTCGAAACCATCGCTGGCCGTTATGGGCATGACAAGGCGGTGAAGCTCGGGGAAATGTCGCTGGAAGGCGGCGCGATCATCCGTAGCCGCATCGCCAAATATGCCATCGATTGCGATCTCGTCGATGGCGGCTTCTTTGCCGCCTTCACGCCGAAACAGATCCGCGAGATGGAGGCTCACAAGGCCCATTGGGAAAAGCACGGCCATGGTGGGCTGGAGATGGTCTCCAGGGCGGATGTCGGCATTTATGTAAAGTCCGACCGTTATGCCGGCGGCATGATCGACCGCCTGGGCGGGCACATCCACCCGCTCAATCTGGTGCAGGGCGAGGCGGCGGCAGCCGAAAGCCTTGGCGCGCGGATTTTTGAGAATTCGCGGGTCATCTCGGTAGAACAGGGTGCAAACCCCGTGGTGCGCACGGCGACGGGCAGTGTGAAGGCGAAATATGTACTCGTCTGCGGTAATGCCTATCTCGGCACATTGCTGCCGGAAATCGGCGAGCGGATGATGCCGGTCTCAAGTCAGGTCATGGCGACGGAGCCGCTCGATGCCGATCTGATCGAGGCGCTTTTGCCCGCCGATTATTGCGTCGAGGATGCCAATTATATTCTCGATTATTACCGTCGCACCTCGGATAACCGCCTGCTTTATGGCGGCGGCATCGGTTATGGCGGCAGCGACCCTGCCGACCTGACGGGCGTTATCCGCCCGAACATGCTGAAGACCTTTCCGCAACTGGAAAAGACCAGGATCGACTTCGCCTGGAGTGGCAATTTTGCGCTGACGCTGACGCGCATCCCGCATATGGGCAAGCTTTCGGACAATATCTATTTTTCGCATGGTGACAGCGGCCATGGCGTCACGACCACACATCTGCTCGGCAAGATACTGGGCGAGGCCGTTGCCGGCCATGCCGAACGTTTCGATGTCTGGAGTTCGCTGCCGAACTATCCGTTCCCCGGCGGCAAGACCTTCCGCGTGCCACTGACCATGCTTGGCGCCTGGTGGTACGGCATGCGGGACAGGCTCGGCTTTTAGAGCATTTCCAGCGAAAGCGTGAAGCGGTTTCGCGTCCGGAAATGCAACAAACAAGGAGTTAGAACGTCACCGTTTTTAGGCCGGAAAGCGCATTCTTCGCGATTTCTTCCGGTGTGGTGTCGATGCTGACGGTTACGACGCCCGGTTCGCCGGTCGGCACTTCCAGCGTGGCAAGCTGGGTCTGAAGCAGCGAGAGCGGCATGAAATGGCCCTTGCGTTCACCCATGCGCCGGCTGAGAAGCTCCAGGCTGCCATCCAGATAAACAAAAGCAAGCGGGCTGCCGGTGGCCGTGCGAAGCCGGTCGCGGTAGATTTTCTTGAGTGCCGAGCAGGAGACGACGACACCGTTACCTTCGCTGCCCTTGCGCAGTTCCGCGCCGATCAGGTCAAGCCACGGCCAGCGGTCTTCGTCCGTCAGCGGAATGCCCTCGGACATTTTATCGACATTGGATTTCGGGTGAAGCTTGTCGCCTTCTATGAAGGCAATGCCCAGTTTTTCGGCCAGTTCCTCTGCGACCGTGGACTTGCCAGAGCCGCTCACTCCCATCACGACGATTGCCTGTGTCACCCGAACCTCTGATGTTACTGTTTCGACGGTCAGCCCCTAACATGTGCGGCTGACGTCGGGAACATAAAAATGCGAGGCTAGCCCGTGTCAGTGCCCGGTTTTGCGGGCTGCGGTCCTTTCCAGCGCGGAAAAGGCAGAGTGGATCAGGATTGCCAGTGCGGCGACGATCAAACCGCCCTGCAGGATGAAGGCGAGATTGTTGGATTGTAGCCCGGCGATGATCACTTCGCCAAGCGTGCGCGCGGCGACCGTGGAGCCGATGGTGGCGGTTGAAAGGCTGATGACTGCTGAAAGCCGGATGCCCGCGAGAATGGCCGGCAAGGCAAGCGGCAGTTCCACTTTGACAAGCCGCTGCCAGCCGGTCATTCCGCTGCCTCTGGCGGCATCCATCACCGTGGCGGGCAGGGTGGTAAGCCCCGTCAGCGTATTTTCGAACACCGGCAGCAACGCGTATAAAAACAGCGCAATAAGTGTCGGTTTCTCCCCAAAACCGATCATCGGCACTGCAAGCGCCAGTACCGCCACGGGGGGAAAGGTCTGGCCGATATTGACGATGCTGCGCGACAGCGGCAGGAAATCCGCCCCGAAAGGCCGGGTGACGAGAACTGCGAGCGCACCCGCCACCAATGTGGCCAGCCCCGTGGCGATCGCCACGGTGGTCAGATGCGAAAGGGTGAGGGAAAGCAGGTTGGCCTGGGTGTAGATCGCCGGTGCATTGGCCTGCACGAGAGGGCGAAATATCGGCGCGAAGATTTGCGGCGCGGCAAGAAAGACGATCAGCACCAGCACCAGAAATCCGATTGCAAGCAAAGAGGTTGCGTTTTTCATGAGGCTCCGGCAGCACGCTGGAGGAGAACGTCCCGCCGCACCCGGCCGGTGAGCTGGCCATCGTCTTTGACCACCGGCAAGACATCGCAGCCCGCCCATAACATCGCTGATAGGGCATCGCGCTGGCTTGTATGTTCGGTGAGCGGCTCGCCCTCGGCGCTTCCCGGCTCCACGATGTCGGCAATGGAGAGAACCGAAAGCAGTTTCAGCGCGCGTTCGTTTTCGCCGATCATCGTTCGCACGAAATCGGTTGCCGGTTTCAGCACCAGTTCCGCCGGCGGGCAGTCCTGCACGATGCGCCCCTTGTCCATCACGGCAATACGGTCCGCCAGATGAAAGGCCTCGTCCATATCATGCGTCACGAGGACGACGGTGACCCCGAGCTTTTTCTGAATATCGAGAAGATCGTTCTGTGCCTTGGCGCGGATCACCGGGTCGAGCGCGCCGAAGGGTTCGTCCATCAACAAAATGTTCGGCTCTGCGGCGAGCGCCCGCGCCACGCCGACACGCTGTTGTTGACCGCCGGAAAGTTCATGCGGAAAACGGTCCGCATAAAGCGTGGGATCAAGCTGGAAGAGGTGCATCAGCGCATCGATCTTCGCCTCGATACGTTTGCGGTCCCAGCCGACCAACTGCGGAACGGTGGCGATATTCTCCGCCACCGTTCTGTGTGGAAACAGGCCATGGCCCTGAATGGCATAGCCGATCTGTCGGCGCAGTTTGTAACCCGGCATAGTGCTGACATCCTCGCCGTCGATCCGGACCGTGCCGGAGGTCGGTTCCACCAGCCGGTTTATCATCCGCAGCAGCGTGGTTTTTCCCGATCCTGATGTGCCGACGATGACGGTGACGGTGCGCGGCGCTACCGTCAGCGACACCTGATCCACGACGGCTGCATCGCCATATCGTTTCGTGATGGTATCTATCTCGATCATGCCTGTTGCCTTCCGCCTGCGCTGAAGAGATTGCTGTCGATGAGGGCGTCGAGTGTGATCGCGGCGGCAAAACCGAGGAGAACGGTCGGAACGGTGCCGAGCAGCACGAGGTCCATGGCCGTCTGCCCGATGCCCTGAAATACGAAAACGCCAAATCCGCCCCCACCGATCAGCGCGGCGATCGTCGCCAGCCCGATATTCTGCACCAGCACGATGCGGATACCGGTTAAGATGACCGGCATGGCAAGCGGAAATTCCACCCGCAACAGCCTTTGCACCGGTGTCATGCCGAGCCCGCGTGCCGCTTCCCGGACCGCCTGCGAGACGCCGGAAAGGCCGACAACCGTGTTGGAAACGACCGGCAGCAGCGAATAGAGAAACAGCGCCACAAAAGCGGGTGCCATGCCGATGCCGGCAATACCGATCTTTGCCGCGCCCGGCACAGTGGCAGCGATCCATCCGAGTGGCGCGATCAGAAGACCGAAAAGGGCGATGGACGGGATGGTCTGGATGATGTTGAGGCTGTTCAGCAGGCCGGCACGCAACCGTTCGACCTTGTAACAGAGTATTCCCAGCGGAATGCCCGAGACGGTTGCCGCGATCAGCGAGCCGATTGCAAGTTCCACATGCCTCAGGGCCTCGGTCCAGAATATATCTGCCCGGCCGTCATATTCCTTGATGATGGAGAGATCATTCCAGAGGCCGCTGGTTAAGATCCCTGCAAGTGAGGCAATCGCCAGCAGCAACAGCAAAATTCGCAAGGCGGGTTTCGGCTGGAGACGGGCAATGCAGTCCGTCGCGAGCAACGCCAGCCCGGCAAACATCAGCCAGAAACCGCTGGCAGGTGAAACGCGGGCAAAACTGTTGCCCTCCGGTATCAGGGCAGAGGCTGCCTGGCCGACGAAGATCGCCAGTGCCGCCAGCCCTCCAAGCGCTGCCGCCAGTTTTAGCCGCGCCGGGAAGGGAAAGAACGCGATGAAGGCGGCAATCAGGATAATGGCGACAAGGAAGGCTGCGGCCATAGGGGTAAGGGCTTCGAAGATCGTTCGCGCTTCACCCTGAACAATCCGATTGGCACGGAATATCATGAAGGGCGAGGCGAAAAGCGCGTAGAGCAGCAGGCACGAAATCAGCACACCCACCTTGTCAGGCCATTTCGTCAAGTTCCGCTCCCCCTGGACGCTAAGCTGGGGGCGGATACTGAAAACCGCCCCCGCTTTTCGCCATCCCGCTTCATTGTCTCACAGGTGATTATTTGACGAAACCGTTCTTTGTCAGGAAGTCGAGCGCCACGGTCTTGGCCTGTTCGCCGCCCACCTGCACACGGGCATTCAGCTCCTGCAGCGTTGCCAGATCAAGTTTTTCGAACACGGGTTTCAGCAGTTCCTCGATATTGGGGTTCTTTTTCAGAACCTCCTCGCGAATGATCGGCGCAGGCTGATAGACCGGCTGCACATGTTTGTCGTCTTCCAGCACGACAAGCCCCGAAGGCGCGATACCGCCATCGGTGCCGTAAACCATAGCGGCATTGGCATTGTTCGTCTGGTTGGCGGCAGCTGCGATCGTGGCCGCCGTGTCGCCGCCAGACAGCGTGATCAGCTGCTCCGGTTTCAAGGTAAACCCGTAGGTCGTCTGAAACGCCGGCAAGGCAGCGGCAGAATTGACGAATTCGGAAGATGCGGCAAGAACCACCTCACCGCCGCCCGTAACATATTTGCCGAAGTCCGAAAGCGACTTCAGATTGTTCTCGTCGGCGACATCCTTGCGCAGCGCGATAGCCCAGGTGTTGTTTGCCGGTGATGGCGTCAGCCAGACGATCTTGTTGGCGTCGTAATCGAGCGTTTTCGCCTCTTCATAGCCCTTTGCGGCGTCTTTCCAGAGCGGATCATCGGCTTTGGAGAAAAAGAAGGCGGCATTGCCGGTATATTCCGGGTAGATATCGATTTCGCCCGCCGTAATCGCTTTCCTGACCACCGGGGTGGCGCCGAGCTGGATGCGGTCCGTCGTCTCGATGTTATTCTTGTTCAGCACGGCGAGGATGATGTTGCCGAGGACGCCACCCTCGGTGTCGATCTTCGACGACACAACCACCTGCGCCTGAGCGATGGAAACAGAAAGGGCAAGCGCAAGTCCCGCGCCGGTCAACGTCATCAAGCGGTTCATGAATGTTCCTCCGGTGGGTCAGCCTGCCGAACAGGCGAGAGATCGCCGCCGCAATTGCGGCGAAATATCAACGGCCGTGAGGAAAAATGGTTGCACGCCATTCGGATTTTTAGCGCTGCCGGTTCCGGCTGGGTGCTGTCAGGTCTTGTCGTTCGGCTTGCGGGCGTCCTTGCCCATGACGAGCGGCATGAGTACGGAAAGGAACAGAAGCCTGATGACATGGTGGGAGCCGACATAGGCGGTATCGGCATGCATCATCACCGCCATGGCCGCCATGGTTTCGAGACCGCCCGGCGCATAGGCGATCATCACCGCATTGAGCGGAACGCCGGTGACGCTGGAAATCATCCAGGCAATGCTGCCGGCGATCACCATCACGGCGATAGTGACGACGAAGCCGGCCAGAAAACCTTTGCGCACTTCCATCAGCGATACGTTGGAAAAACGCGTGCCGATGAGACAGCCGATCAGTACATAGACCGGCAGGCTGAGCCAGGTGGGAACGCCGCCCTCTGTGAGGCCGGTAATATGGGTGCCGATCGAAACGGCCACGCCGCCAAGCAGCAGGGCTGCCGGAAATCTCCAGCGCAGGAAAAGCCAGCCGGTCAGAAGCGATGCGGCGATGGTCAGCGCCAGGGTCAGCAGACCCATTGGCGGGTTGGTCATCAGCGGTTCGGTGCTGACCAGATCGAAATATTCGACGATCAGCGGTACGGAAAGCGTCAGCGCCAGTACTCTGACACTTTGTACGATGCTGACGGTCGCAAGGTCGCTTTTCGTTTCCGCCCCAAGGCTGATGATATAGCTGAGGTGACCGGGGGAGGCGCCCAGCATCGCCGTCGTCCGGTCATATCCGAAACCGTAATGCAGGATCCAATAGGCGACATAGAGCATGATGACGACGGCGGCGAGCACGACGACGAAGCTCAGTGGCCATGTCTTTGCCGCATCGATGACCGAGGGCGTTACGCTCGTTCCCATCGAAATACCGACGACGACGAAACAGGCATTGCGGATGAAGGCGGGAATTCCGAGCTTTACGCCCGCCAGTCCGGTGATCGTTACGGCAAGTGCCGGCCCGGAAAGGAAGGGGGCGGGAACATGGAGCAGGCTGGCGAGCAGTGCGCCCATGCTGCCGACAAGGGCGGTAAGCGCAAATGTATGGAATTCAGGCTTGATGATCATTGCGACGCTGATTGGTTGCTTGAAAAAGCTCGTGACCAAATGCGCCGTTTCGTCTGGCGGCGTCAACCTGCATCGCCAAAAATATTGTATTTCATGAGTATTTTATAAAAGAAAAACCCGCGACCTGTGGGCACGGGCTTTGGCTTTCGCTGCTCTGATATTTGCGTGATCAGGCGGCGGGAAGGGGCATGGCCTTCGGCATTTCCGTGTCGATACCGAGCAGGAAGTTGATCTGCGGGCGCGCCTTGACGAGATCGTCAATCGAATATTCCGCGAGAACATCGAAGAAGGCATTGAGCGCCTTGCGCAGCGCCGAGTTCAGGCCACAGCTGTCCACAAGCGGACACTCAACAGCGCCGTCCTCGAAGCACTCTGCCATGGCAAAACTGTCTTCAGTCACTCGTACCACGTCGAAAAGGCTGATCTTTTCGGCAGGCTTGCCAAGCCGCACGCCGCCATTGCGGCCACGCACGGTTTCTACCAGGCCCGCCTTGTTGAGCGGCTGCAGGATTTTGAAAAGGAACAGCTCAGATACGCCGTAAGCCCTGGCGATCTCCGGAATGCGGCTCAGCTTGCCTTCATTCGCAGCGCAATACATCAACATGCGAACGGCATAGTTGGTCTGTTTGGTCAAACGCATGCTGGTCTCCTAACTCTCAATGTGGAGTTATATAGTCTCTTTTTCAGTTTAGAACAATTCCAGAAACTGAAAAAACTGGCGCCCATTCGATATTTCTCGAACAGCCTTGTTGACCGCCTCAATGATTCATGAACAAACAAGTCAAGAATCTGAATGTAATGGAGGCATTCGTAATGGCAAGCTTGAAATCGTATTTTTCCGCTGCCGTTTTTTCAGGGCTGACGATCGTTTCCGGCGCGCCCGCAGCTTTTGCGGAAGGCGAGGTGAATGTGTATTCCTATCGCCAGCCCGAGCTGATCCAGCCGCTGCTCGATGCCTTCACGAAAGAAACGGGCATAGAAGCCAACGTTCTTTTCCTCGACAAGGGGCTGGTGGAGCGCATTCAGGCCGAGGGCGTCAATTCGCCCGCCGATCTGCTGCTGACGGTTGATATCGCCCGTCTCATCGAGGCGAAGGAAGGTGGCGTCACGCAGCCGGTTCTCAACGATCCCGTCATCGAAAAGGACATCCCCGCCAATCTCCGCGATCCGCAGGGCGAGTGGTTCGGCCTGACGACGCGCGGCCGGGTGGTTTATGCCTCCAGAGAGCGGGTGACCCAGAAGGACATCACCTATGAGGAGCTTGCCGAACCGAAATGGAAGGGCAAGATCTGCATTCGCGACGGTCAGCATTCCTACAATATTGCCCTGATCGCCTCGATGATCGCCCATCATGGCGTCGATTACACTCGCACATGGCTGACCGGCCTGAAGAATAATCTCGCCCGCAAGCCTGATGGAACCGACCGCAGCCAGGCGAAATCGATCTTTTCCGGCGAATGCGACATCGCGCTCGGCAATACCTATTATGTCGGTCTGATGTTGACCAATGATCGCGAGCCGGAAGAAAAGGAATGGGCGGGATCGGTGCGGGTGATCTTCCCCAACGCCGGCGATCGCGGCACGCATGTGAATATTTCCGGCATGGCCCTGACGAAATATGCACCCAACAAGGACAATGCGCTGAAGCTGATGGAATTCCTGGCGTCCCGCGAGGCACAGGAAATCTACGCCAAGCAGGTCTTCGAATATCCGGTGCTGCCGGGCGCCGAGCCATCCGATGTCGTCAAGGGTTTCGGCCCCATCAATCCGGACAAGCTGCCGCTGACGGATATTGCCGCTCATCGCAAGCAGGCATCCGAACTGGTGGACGAAGTGGGCTTCAACGACGGTCCGACCAACTGACGCCGTTTTCCTGAGGCCGACGGGTCAGTTACCCGTCGGCTTATTGTCCAGTGAGGCGTTGTAATCGAGGATAGCCTTGCGCCTTTCCGGCGTTCCGGGATGGGTGGATACGATGCTGGTGCCGCCCTTGTCCCCCAGCTTTTCCTCAAGCAGCGCGAAGAACCGCTCGATGGCGGTGGGGTCAAGCCCGGCCTGGCGCATCAGTTGGACGGAGCGCTGATCCGCCTGCCGCTCGGCATCGCGCGAATGCGAGAGCGCCAGAAGACCGCCACCCTGGGTGAGAATATCTTCCATGGCCGAACCGACGTCGCCGGCAATCAGCATGACGAGACCGGCAACACCGGCGGCGCGGTAAAGCTGCCGCAGGCTGTGTTCATATTCCACATGGCCGATTTCATGCGCGAGAACCCCGGTGATCATCTGCCTGTCGTCGCCTGCGAGTTCCACCAGCTCGTCCGTCAAAACCAGCGTGCCATCCGGCAGCGCGAAGGCATTGGGACCGATATAGCCCCCCTTTCGGAAATTCAGCTTGTAATCCTCGGGCGAACCTTCCGCATGGGCGGCGATCCGGGCAAATTCCGCGCGGATGGCGTCCTGGTGTTCCTGTGGTAGTTCGCTTGCGGAGAACACCGTCTGGTCGAAGGCCTGCATGGTGCTGGCCGACATGATTTGCGGAACGATCGGCGGAGTTACCGCAACCGCCAGTTCCACCAGCGCCGGCAGCGCCAGCTTGTAAGTGCCATAAGCCAGAAGTACGGCTGCGGCGGTGATGCCGATCAGTCGCAGGCGGAACTGTTCCAGCCAGTTTACGAAGCCAGCGCGCTTGGTAATGTGCTGGACGAGCAGACGGTCCACACCGTCATTGTCGCGAGTTTCGAACAGCGAACCGTCGGGAAAATGCAACTCGCGTGGAATAGCTCCGACGCGGTGGCTGATCTCCACCGTTTTTATCTCGGCCTGGGTTCTGACATGGTTGTCCTTCGCGTCGAGCACGAGAAGGACCGTGCCGCCAAGCTTCAGCCTGGCGGCGCTGGAAAGGCTGGAGCGAGCGGCGTGCCACTCGCCCGCAACGGTTTCTCCGATATCAGAAACCAAACTCGAAACCTTCCATATCCATATATTCGGCGCTGACGGCGGCACCCGTTGCTTCCATCGAAGAAAGGACCTCGCCCACATCGCCATTGAAACGGATTGCCGTGCGTTCGACGGTATAACGCGCTTCGCGCACTGCCGCCCATGGCCGCATCAGGCCAAGCGTGAAGACGGTGACAACAAGGTTGGAGATGACGATCCAGAGGTAACGCCCGCGATGCAGGTCGCTGCGCAGATCGTGCTTTCCGTCCAGCAGCATGGACGAAATAACAACGTTGCGAACGCCGGTGCGATAAACAACGCCCGCGAGGCCGTAAACCAAAAATGCGCCGAAAAGGCCGACATAGAGGGAAGCAAGCGCGGTAACCATGGCGGCCGTTTCGTCTTCGAGGACCGCACTATTGGCCGCAAAGGCGGCAACGCCGAAGAAACCGACCACGATGCTGCCAATCACCACCATGATCGCCGGAATGATCCAGACCCAATAAAGCGCGCTGATCTTAGGGTCGGCACTGAAGGGCCGGTCACCATAACGCAGGTTGCTGAAAATGTAGCGGTTTGCCCAGCGGCTGGACAGTGGAGCCAGAATGCCGAAGGAGAAAAGCGCGACGAGGCTGCCGAGCAGAATGGAGACGAAGGCGCCTCCCGCAGTGCCGACGAAATCGAAACGGACATTGCGATAGCTTGTCACCCGCGCATTAAAACGAATGCTGCGCGTGATCAGCCAGGGAAAGAAGATCATCAGCAGGAGCGCCGGCACGAAGACCAGAAACGGATGGATGAGGCCGACAAGCTGCGAGACGACGATGAAGGCAAATGCAATCAACCGACCCTTGAAGATTTGCCCGCCGGTGGCGTGATAACCGAAAGCGCGGCCGGCCAGCACGGTGTTACCATTGAAATAACGCTTGCGGCGCACCTTTGCCCAGGCGGAATAGATGCCGATCGTGACGATCGTCAGCAGAATATTGACGATCCAGATACCAAAATATTCCTTGGCATTTCCACTGAACGAGCCGCGTTCGAGTGCGCGCTGATCCACGCTGACAGAGATTTCACTCATAATAGTCCCTCATGACATGCCCCTCTCCGGGCAGATTGAGTTTGCAGGCTTCCCCGTTATCCTCGATTGGCAGCGTCCCCACGCCGCAACGGCTCTCTTACGCGATAACAGCTTTAAGTGGAATTATTTTGACAAAAGAAACTTGATTTTTTTAGTAATCTTTTTAACCAAAAAAGCCCCGCTGTTTTCGCAGCGGGGCTTTTGTTTTGGTTGCCGGCTTTCCGGCTTACTTCATCGTCGGCATCACGAATTCAGCACCCGACTTGATGCCCGACGGCCAACGCGAGGTGATCGTCTTGGTCTTCGTCCAGAACTTGATCGAATCGGTGCCGTGCTGGTTGAGATCGCCGAAGCTCGAGGCCTTCCAGCCTCCGAAGGAGTGGTAGGCGAGCGGAACCGGGATCGGAACGTTGACGCCGATCATGCCGATGTTGATGCGGCTTGCGAAATCGCGTGCAGCATCGCCGTCACGGGTGTAGATCGCGACACCGTTACCGTACTCATGCTTCATTGGCAGTTCCAGCGCATCTTCGTAGTTCTTGGCGCGAACGACCGACAGAACCGGTCCGAAGATTTCCGTCTTGTAGATGTCCATGTCAGGCGTGACGTGGTCGAACAGGCAGCCGCCGACGAAATAACCGTCCTCATAACCCTGCAGCTTGAAATCGCGGCCATCGACCAGCAGCTTTGCGCCCTGTTCAACACCGCTGTCGATCAGACCCTTGACGCGTGTCTGGGCTTCCTTGGTGACGAGCGGGCCCATATCGGCCTTGTCATCGGTATAGGGGCCGATTCTCAGGCTCTCGATCTGCGGGATGAGCTTTTCTACGAGGCGATTGGCCGTTTCTTCGCCAACCGGAACCGCAACGGAAACGGCCATGCAACGCTCGCCGGCTGAACCGTAACCCGCACCCATCAGCGCATTCACCGCCTGATCGAGATCGGCGTCCGGCATGATGATCATATGGTTCTTCGCGCCGCCGAAGCACTGCGCGCGCTTGCCGTTCATGGCAGCGGTGCCATAGACATAGCGGGCGATCGGCGTCGAGCCGACGAAGGAGACCGCGCCAATATCGGGATCGGTCAGGATGGCGTCGACAGCGCCCTTGTCACCGTTGACGACGTTGAGGATACCGGCCGGAAGACCAGCCTCGATCATCAGTTCGGCAAGACGGATCGGCAGCGACGGGTCGCGCTCGGAAGGCTTGAGGATGAAGGCGTTGCCACAGGCGATCGCCGGGGCGAACATCCACATCGGGATCATGCCGGGGAAGTTGAACGGGGTGATGCCCGCGCCGATACCGACCGGCTGGCGGATCGAATACATGTCGATGGCCGGGCCAGCGCCCTCGGTAAACTCACCCTTCTGCAGATGGGGAATGCCGCAGACGAATTCGCAGACTTCGAGGCCGCGGATGATATCACCCTTGGAATCCTCGACGGTCTTGCCATGCTCGCTGGAAAGCAGCACCGCCAGCTCGTTGAGGTCGCGGTTCAGAAGTTCAACGAATTTGAAAAAAACGCGGGCGCGGCGTTGCGGGTTGGTGGCAGCCCATTTCGGCTGTGCCGCCTTGGCGCTTTCAACGGCGGCGCGCAATTCAGCGTCGCTCGCAAGCGCAACGGTTGCCTGCACTTCGCCTGTGGCCGGGTTATAGACATTCGATGTGCGGCCGCTGGTGCCGGGCACATGCTTGCCGTTAATGAAATGACCGATTTCCTTCATGGGTAGTCCTCCGCGATTTTTTGATGGGCGCAGCATCGCACTTGAATTTGTACAAATCAATGAACTCGAATAAGAAACCGTTGTGCGTAAATTAAAGTACGATAAGCATTTAAGGCGTTTCCTGATCCGGCACGGCGAGTTCGCCAGTCAAAAAAGAAAGGTAAAAGATGGCGAGCGATGAACCTGTCGTGAGGATGGCTGAAATAGAAATCGATCCGACCCATCTGGACGCCTATCGCAGATTGCTTGCAGAGGAGATCGAGGCTTCGGTCCGTCTTGAAAATGGTGTGCTTGCATTAAATGCGGTGGCGATCAAAGGCAGCCCGGAAAAGATTCGCATCCTCGAAATCTATGCGAACCAGGCGGCATACGAGGCGCATCTGCAGACGCCGCATTTCCTGAAATATAAAGAGGGTGTGGCGGGAATGGTGACATCGCTTACCTTGATCGAAGTTGAACCCGTAATGATGCGCAGCAAGCCATGAATTGGGATGACGTCCGCATATTCCTTGCCGTTGCCCGCTCTGGGCAGATTCTCGCCGCATCGAAACGGCTCGGACTCAATCACGCAACGCTTTCGCGGCGATTGACGCTGCTGGAGCAGGCACTGAAGACCCAGCTGTTTATCCGCCGGACGAATGGCTGCGAAATGACCGAGGAAGGTCAGCGGTTTTTGGGTGCCGCCGAGCGCATGGAAACCGAAATGCTGAATGCCCAGGCCAATCTCGGCCGCGTCGATACGGCGGTGGCGGGAACGGTGCGTATCGGTGCGCCGGACGGTCTTGGCGTCTCCTTTCTCGCGCCACGGCTCGGCCGGCTGACGGCCCGTTATCCTGACCTCAAAATCCAGCTCGTTCCCGTGCCGCGTTCCTTCTCTTTGTCGCAGCGCGAGGCCGATATCGCCATCACCATCGAGCGACCGGAGCAGGGCAGGCTGATGTTCTCAAAGCTCACCGATTATTCGCTCGGGCTTTATGCCTCCGCCGACTATCTGGCCGAATATGGAACGCCTGATGATGTCGAAGCGCTCAAGCGCCACCGTCGGATCGGTTATGTGGAGGACCTGATCTTCTCGCCTTCCCTGAATTACACCGGTGAGATCATGCGCGACTGGGATGCCGCCTTTGAAATCTCCAGCGCCACCGGCCAGACGGAGGCGGTCCGGTCGGGGGCGGGTATCGGCATTCTGCACAATTACATCGCCGGGCAATATCCTGAACTGTTGCGGATCATGCCGCATATCAGCATAAGCCGGTCCTACTGGACCGCCTATCACGAGTCCGCCCGCCAACTGGTTCGCGTCCGTACCGTGGTCGATTTTCTTCAGGAACTCGTGGCTGAAGAGAGGCGAATATTCTTCTGACATATAAGTCTTCGATCTATTAGTAATATTATTTCTCAAGTCAGCCGCTCCGGGCTTGACAAGGGGTGGCTGGCTGAACGACCAATGCAGCCATTGGGAGAGATCGGAACTGACATGTCGACTATGATACGAAAGCTTTCGCCGACTGGCCTCGGCGTGGCCGTCATGCTGCTTGGAATGCTGCTTTTTGCGCTGAACGATGCCATGGGAAAATGGCTTGTATCGACCTATAGCCAGGGGCAGGTTATCCTGATCCGAAGTGCTGCGGCCCTTGTCATCCTGGTTCCCATCGTCTGGCGAGCTGGCCTTTCCGGCCTTGTGAAGGTCGAGCGGCCCGGATTGCAGGTGGCGCGTGTCTTTTTCTCCACTGCCGAGCTTTTCTGTTTCTATTTCGCGGTCGCGAGCCTGCCATTGGCAGACGTCATGACCTACTGGCTGGCGGCGCCCATTTATGTGGCGGCCCTGGCACCGTTTCTGCTCGGAGAAAAGGTCGGCTGGCGTCGGTGGACGGCCATCGCGATCGGTTTCGTCGGTGTTCTCATCGCCTTGAAACCCAGTTCGGCAAGCCTCACTTCCGCTGCGCTGTTTTCCATTCTCGGCAGTGCTGCCTTCGCCTTCATGATGTTGTCCGGACGCCAGCTGCGCAATACGCCGGATACCGTACTTGCCTTCTGGCAGATCATCGGTGCCGGTCTTGCGGGCATCGTTGCAGTGTTTCTAACACCATCCGGCTGGCTGCCGGTCCAGTCCAGCTTCGATCTGGCGTTCCTCAGCCTGCTCGGCGTAGTCGCCATGGCAGCGCATGTGCTGGTCAATCGGGCTCTGAAGCTTGCCGATGCTGCGACCGTCGCGCCGCTGCAATATACGCTGCTGCTCTGGGCGGTGATCTTCGGCTGGGCATTCTTCGGCGATGTGCCGCATATCAGCATCGTCATCGGCGCGGGCCTGATCGTTCTATCCGGCCTCTATATTTTCTTCCGCGATAATACGCTCAAGCGACGCCGCGAAACCGCCGAAGGACTGGTTGAAGAACAGGTTTGATCTTTCCTGACCACCGTAGATACAATCACGGGACTTGACGAGCGCGTGATCTTCAGGGAGTAAGAGAAGGCCCTGCGATCATATGTCTCGCAAGGGCAGAGGAAACAAAGGTGCCGGGCCCCTCTGGCGAGAGTTTTACGGCGCTCTCGCGATGTCGGTACCGCCTGCAAAAATTGGCCGGCGGATTAAAAACTATGAAAAACCTGAATGTGCTTCGCGCGCGTGCTTTCTGCGTGCGGGCTGATGCTCTGCATCTGTCCGTGAACGTCCTCGTCATCGAAGGTGACCGGACATGAGCGCCGCCCAGAAATCCACGCTTTCCTACTTCAAGTGGGCTTTTATCGTCACCATCGTCGGTCTGATCCTCGGCGGTTATCTCGGTTGGGAAATGACCGGAACGGTGGGCGGCACGGCGACGATCTTCTTCATCTGCGTCGTTCTTGCGGTGCTGGAAATCTCGCTCTCCTTCGATAACGCCATCGTCAACGCCAATAAGCTGAAGGATATGACGCCGGTCTGGCAGCACCGCTTCCTGACCTGGGGTATCCTGATTGCCGTTTTCGGCATGCGTATCGTCTTCCCGCTGCTCATCGTCGTCGTTGCCGCCAATGTCGGCCCCTGGACGGCAATCGTCATGGCGGCGACGCAGCCGGAACGTTATTCGGAAATCATGCGTGACGCCCATCTGCCGATTGCGGCTTTTGGCGGCACCTTCCTGATGATGGTTGGTCTTAACTTCTTCTTCGACCATGAAAAGGACGTGCACTGGGTGCGCTGGATCGAGGAAAAGGCTGCGACCTATTCCTCCGTCAAGGGCATCGAGATCGCCTTCGTGCTGGTCGTCATGCTGGTCTTTTCCCGTATCATCGGTGCCAGTGATAACCCGGAACTCGGTCCGGTCGCTGCCAACACCTTCTTCCATTCGGCGATCTGGGGTCTTTTGACCTTCCTGCTGGTGGAAGTCGTCGGCGGTATTCTCGATCGCAGCCAGGAAATGCTGGAAGGCGCAGCCAAAGGCGGCTTCGGTGCGTTTCTTTACCTCGAAGTGCTGGATGCCAGCTTCTCCTTCGACGGCGTGATTGGTGCTTTCGCACTGACCCAGAACCTGTTCATCATCGCCATCGGCCTCGGCATCGGCGCCATGTATGTGCGCTCGATGACGATCATGCTGGTTGAGAAGGGAACGCTTGCCGAATACCGTTATCTGGAACACGGCGCTTTTTACGCGATCCTTATCCTGTCGGTCATCATGTATGTGCAGACCATGTTCCATATACCGGAGGTCATCACCGGCCTTGGCGGTGCGACCCTGATCGGTATTTCGCTCTGGTCGTCGATCCGGCATAACCGGCAGCAAGGCGCCAATGCCGCTGATACGGCCCGCGGTGCAGAAATCTGAGCCACGCGGAAATCTGATCCACAACGATCCTTGCCTTCCGCCCTTGCGGCGGAAGGCAGTTTTTAAGCACTAAATTCCTGTCTGCTTATTTTTATTGCTAATCTTCGTTTGCAGAAATCCGGCCATGGCGCCGCGATTGCACGATAAATCGTTGTTTTATCTCATATTTGTGCGCCGCAATAAAATTGGCACGCTTCCTGCTTCTCCTGTTTTAAGTCCAGAGGGGACGTTGGAAGCCCGGAAAACGGGTCCGAAATGCCGCCGCGCTGTTCGACCTATCCGGTCTGCAACAGCGCGGCGGTTTTGTTTGTGCGCTATGGTTCTTGAGTTTTGCCTTTCATTGCCTGAAAAAGGCACGATAACGACTGGAAGGTTTATCGGCGTGCCTGCAGAACTTTCGCCCACGGAAGCCTTGGGGCTCTGGCATCGCGTCGCGATCGCGCAGGTCATTGCCGATGCGCCTGATTTGACCTTGCGCCAGAGCGCCATCCTGCTGCAGATTTATCTCGTGCCGCCGCCGCACACCGTTCGCGGTCTCGCTGCAATGCTGGGCGTGACCAAGCCGGTCATCACCCGCGCACTCGACAGTCTCGGGGCGCTGGGGCTGGTTGACAGGGTGAGGGATGAGCGGGACAGACGCAATGTTGTGATAAAACGCACTGTCACAGGTGCGCTCTATCTGGAAAAATTCGGCGATCTGATTATTGATCAGGCGCGTAAGATCTAACTCTGGACGTGAAACCCATGATGCTCGACCGCCGCCTGAATGTTTTCCGCTCTGACTTGGCCGATGAAAAACTGCAAGGTGTGGTGCAGGCCGACCGCTTCGTCAGTGGTTCGCCCGCGCAAGTCGCTGTTCCCGTCATTGGCCTGCGGCCGACGCCAGACCTTGCCTCCGGTATCGATACGGAGCTTTTGTTTGGCGAAACCATCCGTGTCTTCGATAGAACGAACGGCTGGGCATGGGTGCAGGCGGACGCCGATGGTTACGCCGGTTACGTGCCGGAAACCGCTATTGGCGATGTCGTTACCGTCACGCATCGCGTCGTTGCGCCGCGCACCTTTCTCTATCCTGCCGCTGAACTGCGCAAACCACCGGTCGCGGCCCTTTCCATGGGCAGCCTTATTCGCATCGTCGGGGAGGCCGAGACGCGCGGCACCCGCTATCTGATGACTGAAAAAGGCGAGGGCATCATCGCCGCCCATTGCCGGGCAGTCGGTGATGCTGTTGAAGAGGATTATGTGGCGATAGCACTGCGCTTCATCGAGACGCCCTATCTCTGGGGCGGCCGCTCGGGCCTCGGCATCGATTGTTCCGGCCTCGTGCAGCTTTCCATGGCAATGACGGGTCGGCGGGTTCTGCGCGATACCGACATGCAGGTGAAGTCGCTTGGCGTGGAAATAGAGCGCGACGAATTGCGCCGCGGTGATCTGGTCTTCTGGAAGGGTCATGTCGGCCTCATGGAAAACGAGGAAACGCTGCTCCACGCCAATGGGCATACGATGAATGTCGCTCGTGAAAATCTCGATGCGGCCATCGAGCGCATCGGCTGGCTTTATGAAAAGCCGACGGCTTTCCGCCGGCTGGAGGGCTGAGAAAGCCGTTTTCACGAAATCGTGCCTACCTCACCCTTTGTAGGAAGGTCGTCAACGGCCTACATCGGATGAAGGATGGTATGGGACCGGCATCGATGAAGACAAAAACGGCGACGAAATTGGCAGCGTTCCTGACGGCGGTTCTATTGAGCGCCTCGGCACAGGCGCAGACCGTTTACCAGAATGGCTTTGCCCCGGCACCCGATGCCTATGCGAACCTGCCGGGTGTCAAGGACCCGCGCACGCTGCAGCCCAAAGTCCGTTATACCTGCCATAGCGAACTTGGAACTACCGGATATTCCCGCGGCCCCTACCGCGATGTTTTCGGCAGCCGGGGACTTCCCGTTCAGGGTTATCGCTGCACGGATGAAAACGGTATTTCCAGCTTCGGGGGCAGAAATCCGGTCTCAAAGGACTGGTATCCCGGCATCAATCCCATCGACCCGACCTTCTGAGGTAAAGGGATTGAGCGCCTTCACCCGAAAAGTGCGGTACGCTTTTCGAAAAATCGGCTGCACGAGCAAAACTAAGGCCCTCTGCCGCCGCCGCTCTGGACTTGTTGTCGCTTTTTCAGATAAGTCTTTGCCATGACAGGTTGAGACCTGCCGAGGTGCGGGGTGACGTCGGGTCTCGGCCGATGTTGGGGAATGCGAGCATGACGAAGACCGATATAGCGACCCGTGTCCACAATCACACCTGGAAGCTCGATCCGATCGTTCGCAGCCTGATCGACACGGATTTTTACAAGCTCTTGATGTTGCAGATGATCTGGAAGCTCTATCCGGAAGTCGACGCGACATTTTCCTTGATAAACCGTACCAAGACGGTGCGGCTGGCCGAAGAGATCGACGAGATGGAGCTGCGCGAGCAGCTTGATCACGCGCGCACCCTGCGTCTCTCCAAGAAAGAAAATATCTGGCTCGCGGGTAATTCCTTTTACGGTCGTTCACAGATTTTCGAGCCGGAGTTCCTCTCATGGCTTTCGAGTTATCAATTGCCGGAATATGAGCTTTTCAAGCGTGACGGGCAGTATGAGTTGAATTTCCATGGCCGGTGGATGGACACGACGCTCTGGGAAATTCCGGCGCTGGCGATCATCAACGAGTTGCGCTCGCGCAGCGCCATGCGCTCGCTCGGTTATTTCACGCTGGACGTCCTTTATGCCAGGGCGAAGGCCAAGATGTGGGAAAAGGTCGAACGGCTGCGGGAACTGCCGGGCCTGCGCATTTCCGATTTCGGCACGCGCCGCCGCCACAGCTTTCTTTGGCAGCGCTGGTGCGTCGAGGCGCTGAAGGAAGGCATTGGACCGGCTTTCACCGGCACGAGCAATGTCCTGCTCGCCATGGATTCCGATCTCGAAGCCGTGGGTACCAATGCGCATGAATTGCCGATGGTGGTTGCAGCGCTTGCGCAGACGAATGAGGAACTGGCGGCCGCCCCCTATCAGGTTCTGAAAGACTGGAACCGGCTTTATGGCGGCAACCTGCTGATCGTGCTGCCTGATGCCTTCGGTACGGCTGCGTTTCTGCGCAATGCGCCGGAATGGGTGGCGGACTGGACGGGTTTCCGCCCAGACAGCGCGCCACCGATCGAGGGCGGCGAAAAGATCATCGAGTGGTGGCAGAAGATGGGCCGCGACCCGCGTAAGAAGATGCTGATCTTCTCCGACGGTCTCGATGTCAACGCCATTATCGACACCTACAGACATTTCGAAGGCCGGGTACGGATGAGCTTCGGTTGGGGCACCAATCTGACCAATGACTTTGCCGGCTGCGCGCCAAAAACCATCGCCAGCCTCAAGCCGATCTCGATCGTCTGCAAGGTCAGCGACGCCAATGGCCGGCCGGCGGTCAAGCTCTCAGATAATCCGCAAAAGGCGACGGGCGAGCCGGCCGAAGTGGAACGTTACCTGAAGTTCTTCGGCGAGGAAGACCACAAGGAACAGAAGGTTCTTGTTTGATAGAGACCGGGCGCTCCAATTGTCGAAGCGCCCGTGGAAGTGATTACTTCGCGAATTGATGTGCGATGTAATGGAAGATCGCCCGGATACCCTGCGCCTCGCCGCCGATCGACGAGTGATGCCTCTCGCTCAGCGACCAGCCGTAAATATCGAAATGCGCCCAGCGCTTGGTATTCGTCACGAAACGCTTGAGAAACAGGGCTGCGGTGATCGAGCCGGCCATACCGCCTGACGGCGCGTTGGTGATGTCGGCTGCCCGCGAGCGGATATCCTTGTCATATCCCATATAGAGCGGCATCCGCCACAGCGGGTCGTCGATATCGATGCTGGCTTCCGAGATGTCATGGGCCAGATCTTCGTCATCGGTATAAAAAGGCGGCAGATCCGGGCCGAGAGCGACGCGGGCGGCACCCGTCAGCGTCGCCATGTCGATCATCAGGTCCGGCGCATCCTCATCGGCATAGGCCAGCGCATCCGCCAGCACGAGACGTCCCTCCGCATCGGTGTTGTCGATCTGTACCGTCAGCCCCTTACGGCTTTTATAGATATCGCCAGGGCGGAAGGCATTGGAGGAGATGGAGTTTTCGACGGCTGGTACAAGCACACGAAGATCGACAGGCAGCTTCGCATCCATGATCATCAGTGCAAGGCCGAGAACATTGGCCGCACCGCCCATATCCTTCTTCATCAATGCCATGGAGGCAGCGGGTTTGATATCAAGACCGCCGGTATCAAAGCAGACACCCTTGCCGACGAGGGTGAGACGTGGATTGCCCTTTTTACCCCAGTTCATCTCAAGGAGGCGCGGCGCGCTTTCGCTCGCGCGGCCAACGGCGTGGATCAGCGGGAAGTTTTCCTTCAACAGATCGTCGCCGGTGGTGACGCTGACCTTTGCCTTATAGTGAGCGGCAAGGGCACGGAAGGCGATTTCAAGCTCGTCCGGTCCCATGTCATTGGCCGGTATATTGATGAGATCGCGGGCAAGGAAAACGCCGGCCAGAATGCGTTTGATCTCGCCGTCTTCCGCATCTTGCGGAATGAGAAGCTTTGCCCCGTTGGTCTTGGTGGTTCTGTATTTGTCGAAGCGATAGCTGCCGAGGCCAAAGCCGAGCGCCAGGCGGTTGGCGGTCAGGGGCGCGGTTTCGATGTGCCACTCGCCTTCCGGCAGTTCACGGGCAAGTTTCCCGGTTATGAAGGGAATTTCGGATGGATTGCCGCCAAGCCCAAGAAGCGCGCCACCCAGCGAACCATCGGCGGAAGGCACGAGCAGGATGGCGCCTGCTTCCGCCTTGAACCCCGCCTTTTTCGCCCAGTCCAGAGCAACAGGATCGATGGCGCCCTGTTCGATATGGGCTGGCGTGACGGCAAAAACCGGCAAGGTGTTGCCGGCCTTTGAGCTGAAAGGGGTGGGGCGTTCGATGAACTGGTAGGGCGCCATTGTATGCTTCCGTTGGTGCACCGGCCCCGAAAATCGGGATGATTTTCGACAGGAACGATGCGCAGTTTCAAAGTGCCAGAGCGGCCTTTTGCGTCCTCTCGGACGCGGCGCTCCAGTGTCGTGAATCGGTGCGATTAACGCTCTGTTAGGGTTAACAGATTATTGCTTTAGTGAAAGTTGCGTCATGTGAGTCTGTCGTATGTCGGGCGCAAGATCGATCATTTTTGGGCGGGGGCGCTGCCATGACTGCTTTTTCTTTGGCTAAAACAGGCCGGACCGGGTTGCTGCGCGGAACCTGTCTGGTAGCGCTGGTTCTGGCCGTGTCCGGATGCGCGAGCACCAACAAGCCGGATCGCATGTCCACCGGTTCCATTCCCGCCGCCACCCGTTCTTATGACACGATGAACATGGACCAGCTGCGGCAGGCGGAAGAGACCGCCGGCAAGGCCTATGAACGCAGCCCCAAGGACAAGTCGGTCGGCATGAACTACGCCAGCGTTCTGATGATGACGGGCAAGAATACCCAGGCACTTGCCGTCATGCAGCAGATCGCCATCGCCAATCCGGCGGATCGCGATGTGCTTGCCGCTTATGGCAAGGCGCAGGCGGCTGCCGGCCAGCTGGAGCAGGCGCTTTCGACCATACAGAGGGCGCAGACCCCCGACCGACCCGACTGGCGGCTTTATTCCGCTGAAGGCGCCGTTCTCGACCAGCTGGGACGCTCGAACGAGGCGCGCTCGAGATACCGGCAGGCGCTCGACCTCAAGCCGAACGATCCAAGCGTGCTTTCAAACCTCGGCATGTCTTATGTCCTGTCGAGCGATCCCCGCACCGCCGAAACATATCTGCAATCCGCCATTTCGCAACCCGGCGCCGATAGCCGCGTTCGCCAGAACCTCGCGCTTGTGGTGGGTCTTCAGGGACGTTTCGCCGAAGCCGAGCGCATCGCGGTTCAGGAATTGTCACCGCAGCAGGCGCAGGCAAATCTTACCTATCTGCGCGCGATGCTCTCGCAGCAGAATTCCTGGCAGCAGCTGGCGAAAAAAGACGCAAAGCCCGCAGGCTGATAGGGTTAGGTATGGCCGCCCGTATGAGTGGACCCGCGATCTTGCCAGCCGGGATCGGAATATACCGCCGCGCAAAATGCCGGCGGTTTTTCTTTATTTGAACGTGTCCATAACCCGGATTATGGCCGGCCCGAGGATGACGGCGATGAGTACCGGCAGGAAAAATATGATCATCGGTACGGTCAGTTTCGGCGGCAACGCGGCGGCTTTCTTTTCGGCCTCGTTCATACGCTCGTCACGGCCTTCCTGCGCCAGAACGCGTAGCGCCTGAGCGAGCGGCGTGCCATAGCGTTCCGCCTGGATAAGCGCCTGCACCACGCTTTTGACACCATCCAGCTGTGTGCGCATACCGAAATTCTCAAGGGCGATGCGCCTGTCCTGAAGGAAGGAAAGTTCTGCTGTCGTCAGCATCATTTCCTCGGCGAGTTCAGGGGACTGCTCGCCCATTTCTTCCGCCACACGGCGCATCGCGGCTTCCATTGAGACACCGGATTCTATGCAGATCAGCATCAGATCCAGCGCGTCCGGCCACGCACGCTTGATCGACCCCTGTCGCTTCGTCATGGCGTTGGAAACGTAGATATTCGGCGCGTAAAAACCGATATAACCGAAAAGCAGGACAGCCATCAGCCTGACGACAAAAGCCTTGTCGGCGAGGTTTCCCAGGACGAAAACCCAGGTAAAAGCGATGGCAAGAAAGGCGAATGGCAGGACGAATCGCGCGGCGAGAAATGTGTTGAGCGCATTCTGTGAACGAAAACCCGCTGCACGCAGCTTGTTCATCGTATTCGCGTCGGCAAGTGCTTCCTGAAGATTGAACCTTTCGACGATGCGGCGCGCGGATTTGTTGTTGCTGCCGCGCAACGAGGTTTTTCCGTCTCTGGAGGTCGTTGCTAGCCGCTCGCGTTCGCGGCTGCGGATAACATCGCGTTCCGTCGACACCGCTTTCATCCGTTTGGCGAAGTCCTTGCGCTCGAAGAACGGCATGATGAGGGTGTAAAGGGTGGCAAAAACCGCAAGCGTGACCAGAATGGCAATGATCGTCTGCGGATCCGTCAGGCGGGAAACGAGATTTCCTGTCATGGCCCCGCCCTCAGATATCGAAATTGATCATTTGACGCATGATGAAAATGCCAATCAGCATCCAGATCCCGGATGCTCCGAGAATGATGTGCCCGCGCAAATCGCTGAAAAGCACGGACAAATAATCGGGCGACGTGAAGTGCACCAGCATCATGACGATGAAGGGCAGCGCGCCGATGATGACCGCCGAGGCTTTCGCCTCCATTGAGAGGGCATTCACCTTGGCTCGCATCTTCTTGCGGTCACGCAGGACTTTTGAAAGATTGGACAGCGCTTCTGAAAGATTACCGCCCGCCTGTGCCTGAATGGTGATGACGGTGCCGAAGAAACTGACCTCGAACAGCGGCATGGTCAGCATCATGCGCTCGATTGCCTGAGGAATGCTGATACCGACCTGCTGTGCATCGACGACCCGCTGAAATTCCGTTTTCACCGGCTCCTGGCCATCCGATGCGATCAATCGCACGGCATCGTTCAACGGCAGTCCGGACTTGATCGACCGACACATGACGTCCAGCGAATTGGGGAATTCCTCCAGGAATTTTTTCTGCCGCCGCTTGAGAAGAAAGGCCAATACCCATCGTGGTAGCCCCAACCCGACGACCACTCCTATAAGCAGAGCGATAAGCGGCGACAGACCATAAAGAATTGCTATGATACCGGAGACAAAAGCTCCACCTGCGCTCAGCAGGTGGAACTGCCGGATTGAAAGCTGCAGGCCAGCCTGAACCAGTTTGTCACGCAAACTGACATTCTTTGTCCTTTTTGCCTTTTCATTTTGTTTCTTTTCCATTTCCCGCAGGCTGTCCTGCATGGATTTGCGGCGTTTTCCGAGTTCCTGAACACGGTCGCGCGCAGCTTTGATATTAGCGTGATCCGTTTCAGCGGCTTTCACCCGCTTGAAGCGGCTGGTGGTCTTTTTTTCGACCTCTATCTGCTGGAAAAGGAAGGCGTAAGCCAGCGCTCCTGCCGAAATAGCGACAAGTACGGCCAGTAACAGGATTGTCGGGTCCATGGCAGTCGCTTTCCCTTAAGATGTCTTTTCCATTTCATCGAGCGCGGCCGCCAGACGTTTTTCTTCGCCATAATAGCGTGCGCGATCCCAGAAATGCGGTTTGCTGATGCCGGTCGATACATGCCTGCCGATCAGCTTGCCGCTCGCATCCTCGCCTTCGATTTCATATCGCATCAAATCCTGGGTAACGATGACGTCGCCTTCCATGCCGATGACTTCGGTGATCTGCGTTATCCGGCGGGAGCCGTCGCGCAGGCGCGCCGCCTGAACGACGATATCGATCGATCCCGAAATGATTTCGCGCACCGTTTTGGCTGGCAGGGTAAAGCCGCCCATGGCAATCATGGATTCGATACGGCTGAGGCATTCGCGCGGCGTGTTGGCGTGCAGCGTCCCCATCGAGCCGTCGTGGCCGGTATTCATGGCCTGAAGCAGGTCGAAAACCTCCGGTCCGCGCACTTCGCCGACGATGATGCGTTCTGGGCGCATACGAAGGCAGTTCTTGACTAGATCGCGCATGGTGATCTCGCCTTCACCTTCGATGTTCGGCGGGCGGGTTTCCAGGCGCACCACATGCGGCTGCTGCAATTGCAGTTCGGCGGTGTCCTCACAGGTGATGACACGTTCGTCCTTGTCGATAAAGCTCGTCAGGCAATTGAGAAGCGTGGTCTTGCCCGAGCCGGTACCGCCGGAGATGACGACGTTGCAGCGAACGCGGCCGATGATCTTGAGCAAGGTCGCGCCTTCGGGCGTGATTGCGCCGAAGCGCACCAGCTGGTCAAGCGTCAGCTTGTCCTTCTTGAATTTTCGGATCGTCAGCGCTGGCCCGTCGATGGCGAGCGGTGGCGCAATGACGTTGACACGCGATCCATCCGGCAGGCGGGCGTCGCATATTGGGCTCGATTCATCTACACGCCGGCCGACCTGGCTGACGATACGCTGGCAGATGGACAGCAACTGGCCATTGTCACGAAAGCGGATGTCGGATTCGATGGTCTTGCCGCCGACTTCGATGAAGGTCTGGCCGGATCCGTTAACCATGATATCGGCAATATCGTCGCGGGCTAGAAGTGGCTCCAGCGGGCCGTAACCGAGAACGTCATTGCAAATGTCTTCGAGCAATTCTTCCTGCTCGGCAATCGACATGGCGAAATTCTTGATCGTGATGATATCGTTGACGATATCGCGAATTTCCTCACGTGCGCTCTCCGCGTCGAGCTTGGCGAGCTGCGAAAGGTCGATCGTATCGATAAGCGCTGAGAAAACCTGGCTCTTGGTATTGTAATAATCTTCCGTGCGCGCACGTTTTTTCTGCGGCGACTGCGATGTTGCCTGTGCCTGTCGCGTTGCGGGCGACTGGCCAGGTTCCAAAGTGTCGATTGTAGAAGGCCGAGGCTCGGCTGCCACCGCTGCCTGCATGGGTACAGCTGCGGCCAAATCCGGCTTTGTGCTTTTGGCTGGGCCTTCAGACCCGCGTTTTCCGAACATCGGCGTTTCCGTCTAAAGGCGCAGAGGTAAACCCTATTTGCGCTTGAGAATATTCTTGAGTTTGTCCAGACCCCCGCGTCTGCTTTTGCGCAGCACGGTGCGGCCTGTAATCGTATGGGCGATCTGCGAGAAAGTTTCTGCGATCTGGGATTTTTCATCCATCTCGCTGATCATGCGCCCGCTATTGGCGGCATTGCCGAACAGCTGGGTATCGAATGGGATGATTGCGATGGGCTCGATTTCCAGTGGCTCGAGGAAATCTGCCGGGGCAATCTCCGGCCGTTTCGGCACGCCCACCTGATTGAGAATGAGGTGTGGCAACTTGTCATTGGGTCGCAGTTTTAACAGAGCGTCGAACAGGTTCTTCGTGTTGCGCAGATTTGCAAGATCCGGAACGGCCGTAATCACCACTTCGTCGGCTTCCGCAAGGACTGCTCGCGTCCAGTCGCACCATTGGTGGGGAAGGTCGAGGACTGCGACAGGGGCGCTGCGCTGCAGAACCTCGAGAATCGGCAGAAAAGCCTGACGATCGAGATCATAGGTCCTGTCGAGAAGCGACGGTGCTGCCAGAAGCGACAGATGGTCGGAGCATTTCGTCAAAAGACGGTCGAGAAACACCTCGTCCAGCCGTTCCGGTGAAAACACGGCTTCAGCCATGCCCTGGGCAGGATCCTGATCGAAATCGATATTGGCCGTGCCATAGGCGAGGTCCATGTCGGCCAAGATGGTTTCGGTGGAAAACAGCGTGGATATGCCGAAGGCGCAATTATGCGCGATTGTCGAGGAGCCCACCCCGCCTTTTGCGCCGATGAAGGCAATATTGCGGCCGAGCGGCTCCGCCTCCGGATCGACGAAGATCGTCGCGATCGAGGCTAGCAGATCGGCCATGCTGACCGGGGCGACAAGATATTCGGAAATGCCGTTACGGATGAGATCGCGATAAAGCGTTATGTCATTGTGTCGGCCGATGATGATGACGCGAGTGGTGGGGTCGCAAACCTCCGCCAGGGGGGCGAGATCATCCAGCAGCGAAGCGGGTGCGCTTGCCGTCTCCAGAATGATGAGATTGGGCGTGGGCGAAGCGGAAAACATCGTGGCTGCCGCGTTGATGTCCCCCTTGGTCACCCGAAGGGTCACCTTGCTCATGCGCCTGTCGCCGGACAATGCGTCCATGACGCCCTGCATATTGTCGCTGACACAGAAGGCATGGACGGAAATGCGGGGCAGGGGCCGCAGGCGATCCATATCCCCGACGCGAACGGGCGCTTCGGCGTCTGTGCCGCTGTTTGATTTGATGTCGTATTCTACAGCGCTCATCGTCTATCCTGCCGTAACAAATGGTGGAACCGCATCAGTCCGTCGTCGCCGTCGTGCTCTTGCCGCGATAGGCGTCAATGACCACCGCGCGACGCTCGGCATCGATCGGACTCATGCCCCGCGGGCCGACCAGATCCATGGGATTGGCAACCTGCGCGGCGAGATTGCTCTGCGAAGCGCATCCAAAATTGTACCAGTTCTTGTTGGCGAAGGTATTGTCCGAAAGGTCTTCGGGCCACTGGCCGCATTGCCCGGTCATTGCGGTGACGGCAACGTAACTCAGGCGGATGGGGGCGGCATCGCCATTCGGGGACGCCGAATAACGTGTTTCCATGATTTTGCCCGAGGGTACGCCGGCGCCGGAAAGCGTCGAGCGGATCTGCTTCGCCATTCTTGAGGCCGCTGCCGAATTGGCCGATCCCGACGGCGTCTGAATATTGATGATACCGGTCGACATGGACGCATAATTCTGGGCGAAACCACGCACGTTATCCGCCACTGCGGTGGTCAACCGGCTGTCGCCCGCCGAAACCGGAATATCCAGCGAGTGCTCCGCTTCCGACAGGGTGATCGGATGGCGTGTGCGATAATCATCGGGAATGGCATTGGTCGTAAGCGGATCGCGCGCGCAGCCTTGCAGCAGGCCGGCGGCGAGCGCAACCATGGAGATGAGACCGGCCCGTCTGAGGAAGGAAGAGGAAGTTATTTCCGGCATGACGTTTCCTGCCCTGACCGGGCTTGCTCTGAAGAGGAGATTTCGCGCGCGTGTCGTCATTTGTAGATGAACCCCACTGATCCCTGATAGGGCGCTGCCTGGACCTGGTCTTTGCGGCCATAGACCTTGTTGACGCGGTTCATGAAATACATGGCGGCATCGTTTTCCGGGTTGAAGTTGTCATCCGGCCGGGCGATCTGGTTGCGCGCAACGGGCCGCACCAGATAGGGCGTCGCGATGATGACCAGTTCCGTTTCGTTGCGGATAAAGTCCTTGCTGCGGAAAAGCGTGCCGAAAATCGGGATTTTCGACATGCCCGGCAGTCCGGACATGGCCTGGCGGACATTGTCTTGAACAAGACCTGCGATCACGATCGATCCGCCGGACGGAAGTTCGACTGTTGTGGAGGTTTCGCGCTTGCGAACTGACATATAGGTCGAGCCGGGAATGTTCCGCCCATAGTTGCCGGTTACCACATTGCCTTCATAGGTTGGCTCGGAGACATTGGTCTCGATTTTGAGACTTATTCTTCCCGGTGAAAGCACCACTGGTTTGAAATTCAAGGTGATACCGTAGTCGACTGTTTCCGTTTCGCGGGTGATCGTCGGAGTATTTGTATCTTTGTCGAGCGTAACTTCCTGGGTTCCGGCGATCCGGAAATCTCCCCCCACATAGAACTTGGCCTGTTCGCCGGAGATGGCGGTAAGACTAGGTTCTGCAAGAGTGCGAACGACGCCAGCCTGCTCCATGGCATTGAGATAGGAGGCAAAGTTCAGCGAGCCGGAACCGATCGAACCGCTGGCTATTTTAGACGCAGTGCTGATTGCATTCCCGAGGTTGGACGGATTTGAGAACTCAAAGCCGTTACTGCTTGTCGAACTGCCGATGGAGCCATTGAAGCCGAGTTGTTTCAGCACCTGCCGGCTGACTTCGGCGACAGTCACCTTCAGCGTTACCTGATCCTCGCCCTCGATCGTCAACATGTTGACGATTTGCGATACTTGGCGTCTTTCCGCAAAAATCGCCGCATCTCCACCATTGTCGCCGCCGGTGAGCGATATATTACGCGTGGTGGCTTCCCCACCCTTAAGAAACGCGTCGGCAAGCTGCACGGCACGCGCAGAATCCTGCGGCGTGCGCACAGAGCCGGTGAGAACGATGTTGTCCGAAACGATTTCCACCTTGATATCCGACTCGGGAATAAAACGGCGGATATTGGCCTCGAGACCGGAGATGTCGCGCTCTACTTCAAGGTCGAGGCTGACGATTTCGCGACCGCCCTCACCGAAAATGAAAATATTGGTTTGCCCCACCGTTTTTCCGAAGAGGTAAATTCGTTTGGAGGTGCGTGTCACGGCATCGGCAAGGCTTGGATCCGCAACGAGAATGTCGTGCGCATCCTCAGGCAGATCAATCACCAATGCCTTGTTGAGGCCGAGCTTCAGGCGTTTGCGGATGCCTGAACCGCTCTCGGTGATCCGGACGATACTCGCACTTTGTGCCGCGGCTTCGCCAAGGCGCATAAATTCAGGCGAATGCGGGCCTGGAATGCCTGAAAAAGCCACGCAGAATGCAAGTCCGCCCAGCATCGATGAACGCAGGTGTTTTTTAACACGCTTTGCCATGAACCCCCCGGTCATTGTGATGCTCCTTGACTGCCCTTGACGATCGACCCGGATTTGATCACCTGGATTTCCGGTTGACCGGAGCCGCCGTTCAGAAGGTAACCCGCTGAAAGCGTATCGTTTTCCTGCGCGTCGGCGATCGAGCGCAACGCAAGGGTGAGGCGATCCGCCATCTGCTGCGCCACCGTTATGATTTTTGCCTGTTCTGGGGTCAGCTCCAGAGTTGCAGTCGCACCGACGACGGCGGAGATGCCGTCTTCGCCTTCCTTGATCTGTTGGTCGATTGCTAGAACCCGGACATTGTTCAAAACGTTCTCGGTCAGGAAATTGCCGTTATCGCCCTTGCGAACCATGATGACATCGACCCGGTCATTCGGCAGCACGAAACCGCCGGCGCCGGTGGAGACGGAAATTTCCGTGGCGACGGCGCGTTTGCCTGCCGGCAGAAGTGAAGACATGATGCGGGTGCTGGAATCGACGACCTTTTCCGGTCGCACCGGTTCGCCTTCGAACAAGGGCAACCGCACGACGGCACCGGTGAGTTCGGTGATCGCGTTCGGATTTTTCGTTTCGGTTATGAAGTTATCGACGACATTGCCCTGCGGCCACGGTGTCCAGCGCATCGAACTATCGTTCAGGCGGCTACCGACGGGCAAATTGACCGAGGAAACGAGAACATTGACCGTCGGCTCCTTCTGGATGATCGTTTCCGCTTTTTCGATGACCTGCTTTGCGCCGGAAATCTGCATGGCGACGAGACCGGCAAGACCGGCAGCGACCAAGGCAACGGATAGAATAACGATACGCGACGGTTTCATGCTCGATCCTTGAGGGAATCAGGTTGTTCTCCCCTCAGGATGGCGCGTGATTGGTATAATTATAGTTAATATTGTGCTTGGATTTGTGGTTAACGGGTCTTTAATCCGTCAGCGCTGTGACTTGTTCAGGAAAGACTGGCGATGGCGGCTTTTACAAGCGGCGCGTCACCGTAGGTTAACAGTCCGGCAGCAGCGATGCCGATACCATAGGGAATTTTCTTTGCTACCATCAGGGAATCTGGGATGGGAATGCCGACGGCCATAATCTCCTGCGAGCGCGAGCGCAAAAGCAGTATGCCAATTGTCAACACGCCACCGATGATGGTCACTGCGAGCAGAAACTCTATCAGCGAGGAGTTGAATCCGTACCAGACTGTCGCGGCGGTCAGCAATTTTGCATCTCCGCCGCCCATTGAGTTAGCTGCGAAAAGTGCAAAGCAGGCCAAAAATACTGCTGCGGCGGCTGCAATGCTCATTGCGAAAACCTGCCAATCCATACCCGTAAATGGTGCAACTACTATGAAAGAAAACAGCAATATAAGCGGTATTCTGTTTGGTATGGTCATGCTGAATAAATCATTCAGCGCAGCAAACGCGAGGCACAAAGGCAAAGTCAGAAAAATTGCTGCTACGACCATTGGATCAATTCCACAAAGGGTTTCCCTGCATGGGTGGCAACCAGTGCGAGGAGGATGCCAACAATACTAAGACGGCCACCCCTTTAAGAGTGGCCATCAAAAGACGTCTTGCAGCTATTACAGCCCCGAGTTGGTTTTGGCGTCCGTCATTTTCGCACCAATGTTAACGAAAAGCGCCTTGATTTGAGTGCCGACGGTCGTGGCACCACCAACGATTGCAACGGAAATAAGCGCTGCGATCAGGCCGTATTCAATTGCCGTGGCGCCGGATTCGTCCTTGAGGAAACGAGCGAAAATCTTGGTCATGAGTATCTCCTAACTCTTGTTTGGTTCAGCACGCCGACAACTGTTTTCCGTTGTTCGGTTGCGTTCAAACTACAGCCGAGCGATTTCCAACCACTTAAAAAAAATCCTTAATCCAAAGTAAATGGCATGATGAGTTTCTCTTGGTAAACAAAGGCAAAAAGTATTGTGCATATTTTTATATTTGCTGATAAACAAATATATTCCGCCGCAAGGGATTTCCCATTTTTGGAAACCTGCTCCCTCAATGGGACATATATGTTCAATTTTGATGCGGGCCGGCGAAGGCGGACAAAGACTTCAGCCGCGCATGGTTACCGCCCGCGCCACGCATTTTCGCCATTTAACGCTTCATTCACTAAAACCGCGCATTCTGCGACGCAGTAAAGTGCGGGTAATGAACAAGGGCCAAACGCGTGTCATCCGGAAAACTGGCGAAAATTGTGGTCGGCTTGTCCGTCATTATGGGAGGCTCGTCGCAATCTGTTTTCGCCCAGGAAGACATATTGCGCGTTTCGATGAACCACGCCCGTGTTCTCCGTCTCGATCGTCCCGTCAGCAAGGTTATTGTTGGCAATTCGAAAGTTGCCGATGCCACGGTCGCCGATGCCACGACCATTGTGCTAACTGGCCGCAGTTTCGGAACGACAAATCTCGTGCTTCTTGATTCCGATGGAAATCCGATCGTCGACGAGCGCATTCTCGTCTCCATCGATGAAGGCAATACGGTTCGCGTTTTCCGCCAGACGGAACGAACCGTGCTTTCCTGTACGCCGAATTGCGAACAACATTCGCAAAACAGCGGCGACAAGGATTCTCAGCCGTAAGCTCGGCGAAGCCAAATGAGCATTCACATATAATGATTTTGCATGAGGAAACGGCAGGTTTTTTGTCGACGTGACAAATGCTGCGTTCCCGCAGGCGGCAATCATTTTTTTGGGGAAACGGGAGCCAAGAGTCTGATCACATCGAAAAAACACAACATGCTCTCCTGCGTTTCGCGGAAGGCCTGCATGTTGCTGTTTTTTCGTCTAAGTCATTGATCTGGCTAAGATCAAAAAAGGAATGGTGCCCAGAAGAGGACTCGAACCTCCACACCCTTTCGAGTACCAGCACCTGAAGCTGGCGCGTCTACCAATTCCGCCATCTGGGCGACGGAGAGCGATGTACGAGGGCAGCCGCCCGGTGTCAACAGACTTTTTGAACTTTTATGACGATCATTGATTTTAAAGGGAAAAAACTTGGTTGGAGGCTGTTGAAACATGTCGCCGGGTCAGGTGTCGAGCCCGTCATGCTTCGTTCTGTCCACATGGCCGAGGTCGCGGTCCGGATCGATGATATCGCGGATTCTCTGTTTGAGCTCTTTTGGGCCGGGAAAACCGCCATCGCGTTTGCGTTCCCATATGATGGTGCCGTCCACGGTGATCTCGAACAGACCGCCGGTTGAGGGGATGAGGCTGACTTCGCCGACATCAGAAGCGAAGGTTTGCAATATCTCCTGTGCCATCCAGCCCGCGCGCAGCAGCCAGTTGCATTGCGTGCAATAGCGAATGGTTATGCGCGGCTTGGTGTCGGTCATGATCAGGTCTCCTTCAAAGCCCGGTCACGATAATGTCAACTATAACACTCATGTTTTTACCCGGCGCGTTCTTGTTCTTATCACGGAGCTTTGCGAACAGATAAGCCATCGAAGGCTGAAACGTGGAGATCCTATGGCCCAGTTCGACAATAACCGTCAGCGTCTTTTCGTTCCTGCTGTCGCACCGCTTTATAATGCGGCACATGATCTGGTGGAGACCATTTTGCGCGTTGCGGCGGGTGTTCTTCTTGTCACCCATGGTTTTGGCAAGATCGCCAACCCTTTCGGTGCGGTCGGCATGGTGGAAAGCCTTGGCTTTTATCCCGGCGTGTTCTGGTCGCCGCTTCTGGCCGCCACAGAGTTTTTCGGCGGCATTCTGGTGGCGATCGGCCTCTTCACGCGGCCTGCCTCCTTCGCGGCCATGATTGTCCTGCTGGTAACGGTCTATTTTCACGGCATCGTAAAGGCGGAAGGTCTGGGTGGCGCAGAAAAATCGATTCTCTGGGCGGCCATCTTCCTGTTTTTCGCCGTTCGTGGCGGCAACCGGCATTCCGTCGACGCAAAGATGTCCCGGGAATTTTAAGGATTACCGGCGGGGCTGGCCTGGCATCGCCCCGCCGTCGTTTTATGCCTCTTGAAAATCCGTTTTTCTCGTGGTGAAGCTTGGATTTGATCGGCAACTGCGCTGATTGGGTTTTCCGTCATCATCAAGAGGCCGCATGCGCGTTGTAATTATCGAAAACATGGCGGGCACGCCGCACGGACAACTCGGCGTCGCACTGGACGAGGCAGGTGTGGAAACGCACATTATCCGCGCCTATGCGGGCGAGCCTCTTCCCGTCAGTGCGGGTGAGCATGATGCGCTCATCGTTCTGGGTGGTGAGCAGAATGCCCTCGATGACGCACTTTATCCCTATCTTCCAGACCTTGCGCATTTGATGAAAGCCTTTGGTGATGCCGATAAGGCCGTGATGGGCGTGTGCCTTGGCAGCCAGCTGCTGGCGCGCGCCTATGGGGGAGAGAATATTCTCTCCGGCCCGCCTGAATTCGGTTGGGAAGATGTATCGCTGACGGAGGACGGCGTATCCGATCCACTATTGGCTGGGCTGGATGGCATATTCCCGATTTTTCAATGGCATCGCGATACGTTTACGCTTCCGCCGGGCGCGATACGGCTGGCAACCAATGAAGCAACGCGAAATCAGGCCTTCCGTCTAGGTCGGGCGGTTTATGGAACCCAGTTCCATTTCGAAGCATCCACCGCCGTCGTGGACAGCTGGTGCGAGGCCTTCCCGGCGTCGGTCGAAAAAATGGCGCCCGGCTGGCTGGAAAAATACAGCGACCACCGCGGCGCGCGCGCAGCTATGGCTGATGCGGCCGGTCTGGAAATTGCACGCGCCTGGGTGCGACTCATTTAAGCGGATTATTTTCGTTGTTAACGTGACCAAGGGCGATCAGGTTTTGGTCGTTTCGCCATCATCAGCAAGGAGATGTGAAGAACATGTATAAATTTGAGATTTATCAGGATAAGGCTGGCGAATATCGTTTTCGCTTCAAGGCATCCAACGGTGAAACGATGTTTTCGTCGGAAGGATACAAGGCAAAGGCCTCGGCGGTCCATGCGATCGAGTCGATCAAGAAAAACTCTCCCGGTGCCGATACCGTTGATCTGACCACCATGACGGCCTGATCCTCGCCGCCCCGTGAGAACTCGAAGTATTTTGTCTGCCAGAAATGACAGGCGCATTGGCAGGTGCCGGCGTAAAGATAAGATTCAGTCTTTTTTGATAATCTTCCGTTAGCAATTGTATTTCGAGGTCTCCGGGCGGCGTCAGAGCGCCCCCGATTTGTTTTGCGTACGGGTTCTCATGCGATCATCGGCTGTGCCAGCACTTTTCTTCGGTTGCCTTTTGTTAGGTGGCTGCACCAGTTCCGGGCCGGAAAGCCTGGTGGCTGGCTTGCCCTCGAAGGAGACGACGAGTTCGGTCACGCCATCGGCACCCGTGCCGCGGGCAAGTGTCGGCACGCAGGCCATCGCCGCCCAGCCACGGCAGGAAGTGCTGGCATGGGGGGGGCCGGTGCCTGAAGAGCCAAAAGCCTTTTCCGCTGTCACTCCAAAAGCATCCCTGCTTCAGAATGCGCCTGAAATCGGTTTACCCGCGCCTTCGCAGGCGGGAATGGTGCGGCCGGCGGAGCGCCCGATGGTTCGCGAAATGGAGCGTCCGGTGCAATTGGCGATGGCGGCCGCCCCGGCAGCGGGCGCCGGCGCACAAATCCGCTCGCGTATTTTCCGCTCCAGTTTCAGCGATGCCAAGCCAATCAATTTCGGCCGCGTTCAGCCGCGCCATTTTCAGGTTCACGGCGTGGATGTATCCCGCTGGCAGGCAAATATAAATTGGCCACAGCTGCGCACCCGCGGCGCCAATTTCGCCTTCATCAAGGCGACGGATGGCGGCGATCACCTTGATCCGATGTTCCGCACCAACTGGCAGCGCGCGAAGGAAGCGGGTATCCGCCGCGGCGCCTATCACTTCTTTTATTGGTGCCGCAATGCCGGCGAGCAGGCGGACTGGTTCATTCGCAACGTCCCGCGCGATCCCGATGCGCTGCCGCCGGTGATCGACGTGGAATATAATGGCGAATCCAGCTGCAAGATGCGTCTTTCCCGCGAGCGCGTTCTGGAAAAGATGCGCGTCTTCATGAACAAGCTCGAGCGCCACTACGGACAGCGTCCGATTATTTATACCGCACCTGATTTTTACAAGGACAATCTCACCGGCGAATTCCAGGATTATCCCTTCTGGCTGCGCGCTGTCGCCCAGCATCCGTCCGTGGTCTATCCCGGTCGCAAGTGGCTGTTCTGGCAATATTCCGGCTCCGGCCTCTCGCACGGTGTCGACGGCCGTATCGATCTCAATGTCTTTAATGGCAGCGAGGACGCATGGCATCGCTGGATCGACCGCCGTTCAAGCTGATCCGGGCGGGTGTCAGCGCGCGAATTTTCTGGCCCCGGCAACGCACAGCACTACCACAAGCGTAACCCCGATCATGGCAGGGCTCACCTCCTCATGCAGCAGGGTTGCTGCAAGCGCCAGCCCGAAGAATGGCTGCAGCAATTGCAATTGGCCTACAGCGGCAATGCCGCCGAGCGCCAGCCCGCGATACCAGAAGATGAAGCCGATCAACATGCTGAACAGCGACACATAGGCAAGGCCGCCCCAGGCCTGCGGATCGATGCCGGCAAGCGTTTCCGGTCCGGTGAAAAAGGCAAGCGGCAACATCACCGGCAGCGAAAGAACGAGGGCCCAGGAAATAACCTGCCAGCCGCCCAGCTTACGCGACAGAGCGGCACCCTCCGCATAACCCAGCCCACAGACGATGATCGCGCCCAGCATCAGGAGATCGCCGGCAAGCGAAGCCCCCACTCCGGCTGAGAGTGAATTCGACAGTGAAAAACCTGCCACGAGAGCACTGCCCAGGCAGGAAAACAGCCAGAAAGCGGGGCGGGGACGTTCGCCACCCCGCAACACGGCGAAGACCGCGGTTGCGAGCGGCAAGAGCCCGACGAACACGATGGAATGCGCCGATGTCACGTGACGCAGTGCCAGCGCCGTCAAAAGTGGAAAGCCCACCACCACGCCCAGCGAGACGATGAAAAGCGATGTCATATCGTTCCGTGCCGGGCGTTTTTGCTGGAACAGCAACAGCAGGCCGAGCGCCAGAATGCCGGCAATGCTGGCCCGGGCAACGGTCAGGAACACCGGATCGAAATCCGTCACCGCAACGCGCGTCGCGGGCAGCGAACCGCTGAATATCACTACGCCGATAAGGCCGTTCAGCCAGCCGCTTGTCGTCTTGTCCATTGTCATCTCCTGCATTTTGCTTTCTTGATCCGGAACGGCTGGCAGGAACAGCAACAGTCATATACAATTTCAATAAACTGTTATGGTTGATGGCCCAGTACGGATGGAGAGTGATTTGAACGAGCAGGTTGTTCCCGTCACGCGCAGGCGCCCCGAACAGGCATGCAGCCCGGAACACGCATAGAGAGAGTAATGGCGAGCATCCGCCAGCGCATCGTCTCGCGCAGCCTTGTGCCGGGCGCGCGTTTGCCTTCGGTGCGGGCGCTGGCAAAGACGATGCAGGTTTCCACCTCCACCGTTGTTGAAGCCTATGACCGTCTGGTGGCGGATGGCACGATAGTTTCGCGTCCGGGCTCCGGGTTTTTTGTGGCGGGCCCGCTTGCGCCGTTATCTCTGGCCGATATTGAGCCGCGGCTGGACAGGGCGGTGGATCCCTTGTGGGTGTCGCGGCAGGCGCTGGATGAGGCCTCGGTCCTTGCCAAGCCCGGTTGCGGTTGGCTTCCCGCATCGTGGATGCCGGAAGAAGCGTTGCGGCGGGCAATGCGGGGGCTTGCCCGTGCGGATGCTGCCCTGCTGACGGATTATGCGAGCCCCATGGGATTGCTGCAACTTCGCCAGCTTCTGTCGCGCAGGCTTGCCGAACATGGGGTACAGGCGGGTGCCAGCCAGATCATGCTCACCGATTCCGGCACGCAGGCAATCGACCTTCTCTGCCGCTTCCTGCTGCAGCCGGGGGATGCGGTGATTGTCGACGACCCCTGTTATTTCAATTTCCATGCCCTGCTTCGCGCACACCGCGTCAAGGTCATCGGCGTGCCTTACACTCCAACCGGGCCGGACCTGCCGCTGTTCGAGCAGGCGCTGAAAGAACACCAGCCGCGTCTTTATATTACCAATTCCGCGATCCATAATCCGACCAGCGCCAGACTTTCCGCCGTTACCGCCCATCGGCTGCTGATGCTGGCCGAACAGGCGGGACTGACCATCATCGAAGATGATATTTTTGCCGATTTCGAAACACAGGCGGCACCACGGCTGGCTGCTTTCGATGGTCTTGACCGTGTTGTCCAGATCGGCAGCTTTTCAAAAACCCTGTCTGCTTCCGTGCGGTGCGGTTTCATTGCAGCACCTGTGGCATGGGTGGAAGCGCTGACCGACCTCAAGATTGCTACAGCTTTCGGCGGCGCGCATTTTTCAGCGGCGCTGGTGCTGTCGCTTTTGACGGATGGCAGTTACCGCAAACATGTCGAGGCGCTTCGACTGCGCCTTGCGGCGGTGATGCCGGAGGCGTCGGCACGTCTGAAGTCGATTGGATGCGTGCCCTGGATCGAGCCGCAGGCGGGCATGTTTTTATGGTGCCGCCTGCCGAACGGGGTGGATGCGGGCGATGTGGCGCGCCGCGCGCTTGCGCAGCAGGTGGTGTTGGCACCCGGCAATGTCTTCAGCTCCTCGCAGAACGCATCCAGTTTCATGCGTTTCAACGTATCGCAAATGGGCAGCCCGCAGACCATGACGGTGCTGGCGGATGCACTCCGGGAGGCGGCCGGTAGCCGCCCGTTCTGAAGGCACAGGGATGAATCGGAACAAAATCGCGTGAACACCGTTTTCTCCGCAGAGTGAAGAGGAGAAATACCATGACATTCGATCCCAACAACCCGCGCCCGGACCGCGATCTTCGTCCGGAACTGAATATCAGCAATGAGCCTCCTGCCCGGACCTCGTCGTCCTGGGTGCCGTGGCTGGCGATCATCGTCGTCGTGCTGGTGGGCGTTTTCGCCTGGTCGCAGATGAGCGGCCCGACCACCGATCCGGCCACGACATCGTCCACCACGCCGCCCGCGGTCACGGATCAGGCACCGGCACCCATGGCGCCGACTGCACCGGCAACACCGCCGGCAAACAACACGGCCCCGGCAAGCCCGAATACGGGTGGCACTCAGACCCAGCCGTAATGGGCTGACTAAAATGAAAAAACCGTCTGCCTTCGGGCAGGCGGTTCTTTCATGGATGCAATCAGCGTCTTTTCGCCTTTAGAGCTGTTCCATCGCCGAGGGGTTATTGGACACTTTGGACCAGCGGGCGATCGATTCTTCCGCCAGCGCTGCAAGCGTTATGCTTCCAAAGCGGGACAGGAGGATGTTCTCAGCCTCTTTCATGGCATCAAAAAGGGCCTCGTTGACCGCCTGTTCGATAACGCAGTTGGGATTGTCGCCCGCCAGACCAATGGAAAACAGCTCCGGTGCACCGAGCGCCCGGTAAATATCAAGCAGCGTGATCTCGCTGAGCGGTCGCGCCAGGACCCAACCGCCGCCATGGCCCTTTTCCGATGAGACATAACCATGCTCTCGCAGGCCCGCCATGGTTCTGCGCACCACGACAGGATTGGTCTGCAGCATGGCCGCGATGCTTTCGGAGGTCGCCGCTCTCTCGTGTTTCTCCATATGGATCAGAATATGCAGCACCCTTGAAAGGCGCGTATCGTGTCTCATTGCGCAAGCCCATTTGTTTTTTGCAACGCTATCAGTTCCGAACTGACGTAACAATATAAGTTGCATGACCCTTGACTCGAAAAATCACGTAACAATATAAGTATCGTGAAAATGAACGGGCGCTTCCTGCCCGGTCTTGAACGATAGGTGCATCATGAAATTCGACGTCATCATCATCGGCGGCAGCTATGCCGGTCTTTCCGCCGCCCTGCAGCTGGGCCGCGCCAGAAAGAACGTTCTTGTTGTGGATGCCGGTAAAAGAAGGAACCGTTTTGCCAGCCATTCCCATGGTTTTCTTGGTCAGGATGGCAAGGCGCCGGGCGAGATCGTCGCCGAAGCGCGCCGCCAGATCGAGCGCTATCAGACAATAGAATGGGCAGAAGGCAGGGTGACCGATGCCGAGGGGTCTTTTGGCGATTTCGCCGTCGAGATCGATGGTCATCACCGCGAAAGTGCCGCCCGGCTCATCCTTGCCATGGGCGTTACCGATGAGCTGCCCGACATAACCGGGCTGAAAGAGCGCTGGGGCTCTTCGGTCTTTCATTGCCCCTATTGCCATGGTTACGAACTCGATCAGGGAAAAATCGGCGTTATTGCGGCTTCACCCATGGCTATTCATCACGCCCTGATGCTGCCGGACTGGGGGGCGACGACTTTCTTTACCAATGGCATATTCGTGCCGGATAGGGATCAGGATGCGCTTCTGTCCGCCCGTGGTGTCCGTGTGGAAAAAGACCGTATCGCGGAAATTGCCGGACATGCGGATGTCGTTCTGTCCGACGGCCGCAGCATTGCGCTCGCTGGCCTTTTCACCCAGCCGAAACTGCGGATCACCTCGGACTGGATCGGAAAACTTGGCTGCGCCGTGGAGGAGGGGCCCATGGGATCGAGCATCGTGATTGATGCCATGAAACAGACCACCGCCCGTGGCGTCTTTGCCTGCGGTGATGTTGCAAGGCCGGCAGGCACGGTCGCCCTTGCGGTGGGCGACGGTGCCATGGCAGGTGCTGCGGCTCACCGGTCGATCCTGTTTCCGGAATGATCAGTTGGAGGCGAGGCTCAGCCAGCGCCCGGGCGGCATGCCAAAGGCGTTCTTGAAATGCCGGGTAAAATGCGCTTGATCGGCAAACCCGCAGGCAAATGCCGTTTCAGCAAGGCTGGCGCCGGCCCGCATCATCTCCTTGCATTTTTGTAGCCGCCGCATGATGAGATAACGATGCGGGCTGGTTCCCAGAAGGCCGCGGAAATGCCGGAAGAGCGTAAAGCGGTCGAGCCCGCTTATTCGCTCCAGTTCCTCTGAACCAACAGTGTCGGCACTGTTCTCCAGCAGATAGTCCCGACACCGCAGAACGGCGCCCCGGTCAATCCGTTTGATGGTTGTAGCGCTACCGTTCGAATGTTTGGAAAGCAGATCCGCCAGTCTCGATTGCCAGTCGGTCAGGAGCAGATTGTCCGGCTTGCTTTCGAGATTGGCGAGAGCTTCGATCAGGCATTGCCGGAACGCGGGGTCTTCGATGACGGGATTCTTTGCAAAGGGCAGCGTTTGATATCCCGCCTGCGCGATTTTTTCAGGAGGGAGATAGAGCATACGGTAGCGCAGGCCCTCATCCGTGCCTGCGCCGCCGTCGTGCACTTCGTCGGGATGCAGCACGATGACATTTCCCGGCATGCTGAAATGCGAGGTTCCGCGATAGGAAAAGGTCTGGACGCCGGCAAGCGTGACGCCGAGCGCATAGGTATCATGGCGATGCGGCGCATAGGCATTGCCATGAAAGCGCGCTTCGATACGTTCTATGCCCTCGCTTGCGGGCGCCTGGACTATACCCTCGAATTTGCACGAACGTTCAAGATCGATGACGTGCGGAGGGTCTAGGGTTGCTTCTCTTTCGTAACCACAGCCAGATTGAGTTTGCATGTTTGATACCAAGATCGCCGTCATCCTTCGTGATGACCTTGCCGTATGGCAAAAACTGAACGTTACCGCATTTCTCATGTCGGGCATTGTCGCCCAGACCGGAGAGATCATTGGGGAACCATACCGCGATGGCGCAGGCAACGTCTATAACCCCCTGTCCATCCAGCCGGTGGTGGTCATGGCCACGGATCAGGAGGCGCTGCGCAAAATTCATCAACGGTCCCTCGAACGCGACATCACGACATCGCTCTATATCGAGGAGATGTTCGCGACCGGGCACGATGTTGCCAACCGCCAGGTGTTTTCGGAGTTTTCTCCCGACAATGCCAGGGTGGTCGGCATGGCGCTGAGGGCGGACAAGAAGATCGTTGACAAGATCACCAAGGGCGCAAAGCTGCACGCTTGAAGATATTCCTTCAAACGCAAAAGGGAGGCTGTAAGCCTCCCTCCAATAGCGATGCAGTATGAGCGCTGCTTATTCGTCGTTCATCTTCAGAGCGGCGATGAAGGCTTCCTGCGGAATTTCCACCTTGCCGAACTGGCGCATGCGCTTCTTGCCTTCCTTCTGCTTGTCCAGAAGCTTGCGCTTACGCGTCGCGTCGCCGCCATAACACTTCGCCGTCACGTCCTTGCGCAGCGCGCGCACGGTCTCACGGGCGATGACCTTGCCGCCGATGGCCGCCTGAATCGGGATCTGGAACATGTGCGGCGGAATGAGTTCCTTCAGCTTTTCGCACATGCCGCGTCCGCGCCGGTCGGCCGCCGAGCGGTGCACCAGCATGGAAAGCGCATCGACAGGATCGCCATTGACGAGGATCGACATCTTGACGAGATCGCCTTCGCGATAGTCGATGATGTTGTAATCGAACGAGGCGTAACCCTTGGAGATGGATTTCAGCCGGTCGTAGAAATCGAACACGACTTCGTTGAGCGGCAATTCATAGGTGATCATCGCGCGGTTGCCGACATAGGTCAGCTCCGTCTGCAGGCCGCGCCGGTCCTGACACAGTTTCAGGATGCCACCGAGATATTCGTCGGGCGTCAGGATCGTCGCCTTGATCCACGGTTCGCGGATTTCCTTGATCTTCACAACGTCAGGCATGTCGGCCGGGTTGTGAAGTTCCTTCTCGGTACCGTCAGTCAGCGTCATTTCATAGACAACCGAAGGTGCTGTGGCGACAAGATCGAGATTGAACTCGCGCTCAAGGCGTTCCTGAATGATTTCCAGATGCAGCAGGCCAAGGAAGCCGCAACGGAAACCAAAGCCGAGAGCAGCTGACGATTCCATTTCGAAAGAGAAGGAGGCGTCGTTGAGGCGAAGCTTGCCCACTGCCGCGCGCAAATCCTCGAAGTCGGCCGCGTCGACCGGGAAGAGGCCGCAGAACACCACGGGCTGTGCCGGCTTGAAGCCGGGCAGGGCCTGCGCGGTCGGGCGCTTGTCGTCAGTGATCGTATCACCAACACGCGTATCGGCGACTTCCTTGATCGAGGCGGTGATGAAACCGATCTCGCCGGGGCCGAGGCTGTCGACATTGACCATCTTCGGGGTCAGCACGCCAACGCGCTCGACGCCGTATTTGGCGCCCGAGCCCATCATGCGGATCTGCTGGCCCTTGCTCAGCACGCCATCGATGACGCGTACCAGAACCATGACGCCGAGATAGGTGTCGTACCAGCTGTCGACCAGCAGTGCCTTCAACGGGCCGTTTTCGCCAACTTCGCTCGTCGGCGGCGGCAGGCGGTTGACGATGGCTTCCAGAACATCGGGAATGCCAAGTCCGGTCTTGGCCGAAATCATCACGGCGTCGGAAGCATCAATGCCGATCACTTCCTCGATCTGCTCCTTGATGCGGTCGGGTTCGGCCGCCGGCAGGTCAATCTTGTTGAGCACCGTTACCAGTTCGTGATCGTTGTCGATCGCCTGATAGACGTTGGCGAGCGTCTGGGCTTCCACGCCCTGCGAGGCGTCCACGACCAGCAACGAACCTTCGCAGGCCGAAAGCGAACGGGAAACCTCATAGGCGAAGTCGACGTGGCCGGGGGTGTCGATGAGGTTCAGCACATAGGTTTCGCCGTTATTCGCCTTATAGTGCAGGCGCACGGTCTGGGCCTTGATGGTGATGCCGCGCTCGCGCTCGATATCCATCGAATCGAGAACCTGTTCCGACATGTCGCGTTCGGCAAGGCCGCCCGTCGACTGGATCAACCGGTCGGCCAGCGTCGATTTGCCGTGATCGATGTGGGCAACGATCGAGAAGTTGCGGATATGGTCCAGGGGCGTGCGGGTCGAATTTGTGCTCATGCCCCGCGCTATAGCAGGGGCTTCTCATGCCGCAAAGCGGGAATTTGGTTAAAAGCCCTTTAAAATGGGCTTTTCAGCTCGCAAATTGCTCCGGCCAGTCGCGGCGGGTGGCCACCTGCCCCTCGGTCCTGAGCCTTGCGACGGTGGCGAGATCGATATCGGCGATCAGCAGCGTGCTTTGCGTCACCAAATCGCTTTCGCTTTCCGCAATGATGCCGGATGCCGGCATGCCGTAGTCGGAGGGCACGTAAAGCGCCGCACGGCCGCGATTTTCATCGACGGCGGGCGACCATGGGGCCTCACCTGCGGTGGGGGAGGAGAGCACGGCATATTGGTTTTCCAGCGCCCGCGCCTGCGCGCCGATGCGCACCCGGTAAGCGCCGGCCAGCGTGTCGGTGCAGCTGGGAGCGAGGACCAGTTCCGCGCCAAGCTCCGCCAGCCTGCGGCCGAGCATGGGAAACTCGTTATCGTAACAGATGAGGATGCCGAGCTTGCCGATTGGCGTGTCGAAGGCTTTCAGGCCCTCCGTACCGGCATGGATGTTCCATTGCTCCCGCTCGAAACGGGTCATGATCTGCTTGTCCTGATAACCGATCAACCCGTCCGGCCCAAACAGCCATGCCCGGTTGCGGAACTTGCCGTCCGGGTCCTTCACCGGCGCGCTGCCCGGCTGGAAGAGGATTTGATGTTGCCTTGCCAGCTCTTCGCAAAGTTCCACCCAGGAAGGAATAAGCGGCTGTATCTCTTCGATGGAACGGTGCAAATCCGACCGTGCCTCGGGCGGCAATTGCCCTGTCAGCGCCATCGCCGAATATTCCGGCAGAAGCAGCAGTTCCGCACCCGTTTCTTTTGCCTCGCGCACGATGGCCGCAAGATGCACCGTATAGGCTTCCCATGTCTCGATCAGTTCGATGGCATATTGGCTGGCGGCGAGGCGAGTCATCGGTTTCTATCTCCTGCGGCGATGTTCTTCATCCAGAAGGACAGCGGTTTCGGGCTCTCGACGCTCTCATCGATATCCTGCCAGGTAAAGCTGGTGCGCAGCTCGGGGTGGTGGCGATAGCCGCGCTTTTCCCAGAAGGCATTCAGCGGCATGTAATCCGCCGGGCGGCGCGGGTGATCGGCGGGCCGCTCGACAGCGCAGAAGGTGCACCAGTCAAAGCCCAGATGTTTGGCATGGGCCTCCCGTTCCTCGAAGAACCGCACGCCGATGCCGTGACCGCGATAATCCGGCAACAGCACGCTTTCGCCAAAATAAAACAGCTGCAACGGGTCGTAACCGGCCGCCAGGAAAGGCGATTTCACCTCGTCGGTTTCCGCCGCCATGGGCATGCCCGTGGACATGCCGACAACCTGCCTGCCGTCGAGTGCCAGCACGAAAACAGCGCCCTTCGTATCGGCATAGGTGGCCAGATATTTGCGCTCATACTCCACCGAACCATCGTAGAGATAGGGGAAAGCGCGGAACACCGTGATCCGCAGCCGCGCGAGATCATCAAAATAGGGTGAAGCATCGATGCCGGAAAGAGACTTGATTTCGACGGTCATGGGCATTTTCACTTTCGGTTCCGCTGGTTATACCGTCATGGAAAACCCGCGCAAGCTTTGAACGGAGAAGATGATGACCGCTACTGAAACCATCCGCGCCTATTACGATGCCTTCAACCGACAGGACATGGATGCCTTTCTGGCGCTTCTTCATGACGAGGTGGTGCATGACATCAATCAGGGCGAGCGCCAGACCGGCAAGGCCGCTTTTGCCTCCTTCATGGACCACATGAACCGCTGCTATAAGGAAAACCTCACCGACATGGTGATCATGGCGAGCGCAGACGGCAAACGCGCCTCTGCCGAATTCACCGTGAACGGCGAATATCTTGTGACCGATGAGGGCTTGCCGCAAGCCGAAGGCCAGAAATACGTCCTGCCCGCCGGTGCCTTCTTCGACCTGAAGGGTGGAAAAGTTAGCCGAGTAACAAACTACTATAATCTGAACGACTGGATTGCCCAGGTCGGCGCCTGAGGCCTTGGCCTTTCCCGCTACAATGACCACCCGACAGTAATCGTTTTTCCACTATCGTGGATATTGACTCCATCATATGGGAATTCTAATCTCATATGATGGAAAACAAAGATCATATTCTCGAAAGTTCGATCGGTGAGCGGATCAGGGCGTTGCGGGCTGAAAACGGCCTGACGCTGGACCAGCTTGCCGCCGAATCCGGCGTCAGCCGTGCCATGATTTCCCGCATCGAACGTGGTGAGGCGAGCCCGACCGCGTCGCTGCTCGCCCGCATCTGCGCCGCACTCGGCCTGTCGCTTTCCGGCTTCTTCGCGGAAAATGAACAGGCGATGTCCCCGCTGGTGAAGAAGCGGGACCAGCAGCTCTGGAAAGATCCCGAAACCGGTTATGTCCGCCGCGCCATCTCCCCGCCGCGTGTCGGTTCCAATGTCGATATTGTCGAGGTCGAGTTTCCACCCGGTGCGCGTGTCGGTTTTCCGCCGCATGCGGCAAGCCGCGGCATGACGCAATATGTCTGGCTTTTCGAAGGGGTTATGGAGATGACGAGTGGCGGCGCGGTGCATCTGATGGAGGCTGGAGATTGCCTTTTCATGCCGGTCGGTGAGGGCCATGTTTTTCACAATCCTTCCGAAAAACCCGCCCGTTACGCCGTCGTGCTAGACCAAAGACAGCGCTGATCTTTCCAGAGGAGTTTTTTATGGACACCATCCGCGTGCTGAACGGGCAAGAGACGCTCGACGTGCTTCCGGAGCTCTGCGAAGTTCTCTCCGCCTGCGTCAACGGCGGCGCATCCGTCGGTTTCATGTTGCCTTTCTCTCCGCAGGATGCAGAGCCCTTCTGGCGAGCCGTGGCGGAAGCGGCGGGCGAGGGCGGTACGATCCATGTGGTGGCGGAAATGGATGGCAAGGTGGTGGGCACCGTGCAGGTGGGCCTCGCTTCCAAACCCAACCAGCCACATCGCGGTGATCTGATGAAGCTTCTCGTGCATCCCTCGGCCCGCGGTCTCGGGCTTGCCCGCAAGCTCATGCAGAAGGTGGAAGAGGAGGCGGCAAAACGTGGCCGTACCCTTTTGGTGCTGGATACGGCCACGGGCAGCGATGCAGAGGCGATCTATCCCCGACTTGGCTGGGAGCAGGTCGGGGTCATTCCCGATTACGCCCTGTTTCCCGATGGGCGCTATTGCGGCACGACGCTATTTTACAAGCGGATCGGCTAGCACATTTCCGCCGCTTATTGTCCCGGCTTCAGCGTGCGGTTGAAGGCGGCAACAATCATCTTTTCCAGTTCGGCATGAATATCCGCACGGTCGCGTGGCCCGGCCGGTTCGCAGATCGGATCGCGCTCGCCAACGGATTTGAGAAATGCATCGGCATCCGGTTTGCATAGGGGCAGGAAGCTGAAATGGTTGGCCTCATCGACCTGCTGATAGGTCGCGCCGGGCACCTCGGCTGCTAGTTTGTCCGCCAGCACGGCCGGCGGAATTTTCCCCTTGCTGCCGAGATTGATGAAGGTCAGCGGAATACCGATTGTTTTCAGGCTGTCCGGCTGGAAGGCGAGTGCGAGGCCAGGATCGACCAGCACGGCGGAACGAATGCGTGGATCGCGGTTCTGCTGCTCGAAACGGGCCTTGTCGAGGGTTCTGAGATCGAGCTTCGGCACGCTCACCGGCTCGCCATCGAGGTAACCCCGGCCGCCGGCGAACCATTGGCAATCCATCATCGTGGCATAGTCTTCGCAATAACGCGCATAGGCATTGAGATCGGCGCGTGCGCCCGAAATCTCCATTGCCGCACTGCCGCCGAGCGAAAAGCCGAGGACGCCGATCCTCTGCGCATCGATCGCGCCCGACCATTTGCCCTGCGTCGTCAGTGCTGTGAGGATCGTAGAGAGATCACCCGTCCGCTCCCAGATTTTCGGCGTATCGGCAGGTGTGGAATCGCCGCTGGTAGTGCCGGGATGGTTGGCGCCGGCGACGATGAAACCTTCGCTCGCAAGCTTTGCGGCGATCCAGGCCATGCCGCTCACTCTCGAGCCCGAGCCGTGTGACAGAAGCACCAGCGGCAGGCGACCCGGCTGCACTGCGCTGTCCTTGAAGACGGGCGTGCCTTGAAAAATCCGGTCCTCGCCGGAAAGCGTCTGCGTGCCGTTGCCCTCCGAAGGATACCAGACGGTAACGGCTAGATCCTTGCCACGTTCGGGAGAATGGATGGCGATTTCGCTGACGCCCACAGCTTCATTTGCAAAAGCCGGCTGGGTAATGAGAGCGGAAAACAGCATGGTTGTGATGGTGATGATGGGGCGCATGAAAAACCTCTTGCGGTCGGAAGAACGAGACCCAATCTGCATTGTCACCTGTTTTCCGCGTCCTTGATCGCGTTTGAGGTCGTACCGAAACGCGATCTGGTCCATGAAAAGACAACAGGTCGTCGATCCGGGATATTTGTTCGTGCTTTTCATTCCCCTGCCATTCGTCGTGGCGCTTCTGCTGGTCGTCATGTTCATCGTCTTTTTTCGAGGCGGAGACGATGTGCGGACGAACCGCGCCTTTCTGGCGCTGATTGCGCTTTGCGCGGTGCAATCGGTTCTTGTTGGCCTGCGCTGGGGCTATGGCGTGAATGCGGTGCGTTATGTCCTGCCGGTCCTCGCCGCCTGCCTGCCGCCACTTGTCCATATCGCCTTTCGCGGCTTGATGAGGGTCGGGGCAGATAGCAGGAGAGCGATGCTGGCAAGTCTCGTGCTCTCGCCTCTGTTGATTATTGTTCTGGAATTCGCCTTGCCGGTGGCGATTGATCTTGCCTTGATCCTCATCTTTGTCGGCCATGCCGCCGCACTGCTTCTTCTGGGAAGAAAAGGGCCGGATGGGCTGGATGAGGCGCAATTCGCCAGCGTCACCTCGGCGCACAGGGCGCTGATCATCGCCGCTGTGGCGTTATGTGTTTCGGCGCTGTTCGATCTTCTCGTGTTCCTCGATTTTGAGTGGGCGCATGGGGAAAATGTCGCCGCACTTGTTAGCAATGCCAATCTTTTCGGGCTTTTGCTGATCGGTCTGATGGCCGCCCTGGCTGGAAAAAGCAAAGCGCCGCAAACGGCTGCAGAGCCGGCTGAGGAATTGCCGCCTCCCTCAGAGCCATCGGAACAGGACCGCGACATAGTCGCAAGCCTCGACCAACTTATGACAAAACATGCGCTTTACCGTGACGAGAACCTCAACCTGACGCGGCTGGCCAGGCGCTTCGGCCTGCCAAGCCGGCAGATATCAGGCGCGATCAATCGTTCCCTCGGCATCAATGTCTCGCAATATGTCAACCAGCTCCGTATCCGCGAGGCCTGCCGGCTGCTGGAAGAGACGGAGCAATCGGTGACGGCGATCATGTTTTCCTCGGGTTTCCAGACCAAGTCCAACTTCAACCGGGAATTTCGCCGTGTTACCGGCATGAGCCCGGTGGACTGGCGTGAACGACAGGTGTGGAAGCTGGTTTCGCCAAACAAAACGGCCACCCGGCAGATGCCGGATGACCGTCTGAAGATGGTCGGAAAATGATGAGGGATCAGAGCGTGCCGTTGCGCTGCTGGATCATCATGTAGGTGTCATAGGTATATTCGGCGATCTGGGCCCAGAGATAGGCGTCTTTCTTGAATGCCTGCTGGCTTTCGTAGATCTTCTTGAAGTTCTCGTTCTTGGCCGAAATCTCCGCATAGGTTTCCTGCGCCGCCTTGTGGCAGACATCGAGGATTTCCTGGCTGAACGGTCGCAGGATGGCGCCCTGCGCCACAAGTTCCTTCAAAGCCTTCGGATTGTGCGCGTCGTAGCGCTCCAGCATGCTGGCGCTGCCGGCAGCGCAGGCGTCTTTCAGGATGCGCTTGTAGTTTTCCGGCAGCGCGTTGAATTTCTGCAGGTTTACGAAAGCATGAACGGCCGGGCCGCCTTCCCACCATGCAGGATAGTAATAGTATTTTGCGACCTTGTAGAAGCCGAGCTTCTGGTCGTCATAGGGGCCGACAAATTCGGTCGCGTCGATGGTGCCCTTTTCCAGAGCGGCATAGACATCACCGCCGGCGATCTGCTGCGGGGTAACGCCAACCTTCTGCATGACCTGGCCGGTCAAGCCGGCAATGCGCATCTTCAGACCCTTCAGGTCATCGATGGTGTTGATTTCCTTGCGGAACCAACCGCCCATCTGAGCGCCCGTATTGCCGAGCAGGATCGAGTAGATATTGTGCTGGGCAAGGAATTCGTTGAGCAGCTCATTGCCGCCGGCCTGGTTGAACCAGGCATTCGTCTGGCGCGCGTTGAGACCGAAGGGAACCGAGGTTCCGAGCGCGAAGGTCGGGTCCTTGCCGACGTAATAATAGGCGCAGGTATGCGCCATTTCGACGGTTCCGGCCGTCACCGCATCCGCCGCCTGCAGCGCCGGCACGATTTCGCCGCCGGCGAAATGCTGGATGACGAAGTTGCCGCCGGAAGCTTCCTTGACGTGATCGGCGACCATCTGGCCGGCGCCGAAAAGAATGTCGAGGCCCTTGGTGAAGGATGACGTCATGCGCCAGGTGATTTTGGGGTTTTCCTGCGCAATGGCCGGAGCGGCCAGCGCAGTTGCGGTAACACCGGCGCTGAGAGCGCCCGCCTTGCGGATAAATGATCTGCGATCCATGTCGATAAGCCCTGATACGTCTGCATATTACGGGCGAACCGCACGGTACGCCTCCCAAGGGCTACTAAACATTTATCCTTGCAGCCATCAAGAGGGAATGTTCCAAACTTGCGCGCTCTTCTGCAATGCCTGTCGATTGCTGTTTTGGCACGTGATCGCGTTCTGCTTGTGGCCTCCGCCCCGCCGTGGTCAGGGTTGAGTGGGTTTTAATGCCGGATCGTCTATTGCAGGATTATAAAACAGCGACAGCGTCAGGCTTCTCGCGATGCGTTCGGCCGTTTCCATAAACCAGTCATGGGCCTCCCTGCTCGGCGCGATATCATCAAGCGTCGCCGAAAATAATGTGAGCCATTGTGGGAAAAGTTCGGCCGTCATGCCTTTGACACCCAGATGCGCCTGCACCGGCTTGCCGCCGTAACCGCCATTCTTGAAGGCGACGGCTGCCCAGAACTGTTTCATTTTGGCCATATGTTCCGGCCAGCGCCCGGTAAGACGTGCATCAAAGACAGGTCCGAGCGTCGGATGTTTTAGAACGCGGCTATAAAATGTCTCCACCAGCAGATCGATGAAGCCGGAATCAACGCCGATCTCTGCCATGGCTCTTTCCGCCCGGTCTTGAATCTCCGCGCTATGGGCGGCCTTTGCCGCGATGGGATCCTGCATCGTGCTTCCTTTTCCGTGAATTTACGCCGCTTGGCCGCGCTGGGCAATGCGACGCTTTGACGTATTAGAATTATTCTAAAGAGCTTGATTGTGAAGGTGTGTCGCTGTATTTAGAATTATTCTAAAAAGGTTTAAGCCATGTTACGTAGTCTTTTTTCCCTTTCCAAACGCCCCTTCTCTTCGCTTGGCGAACAGGAAATCCTGGCGCTCGCCATCTCGTCGGAAGAGGATGATTCCCGTATTTACCGCTCCTACGCAGATCATCTGCGCGGACAATATCCGCAATCGGCAAAGGTTTTTGATGACATGGCCGAAGTCGAGCAGCAGCATCGAAATGTGCTGATCGATATGCATCGCCGCCGTTTTGGAGAAACCATCCCGCTGATCCGCCGCGAACACGTGCGCGGCTTTTACGAGCGCACGCCGGACTGGCTGGTGAAAAACCTGTCGCTAGAGAAAATTCGCGCCCAGGCCGAATTGATGGAAGCGCAGGCGATCCGGTTCTACGATGAAGCGGTCAAGCGCACCACCGATGCCTCGACGCGCCAACTGCTCGGTGATCTGGCTGAGGCGGAGCGGGGCCACGAAGACGTGGCGCATATGCTGGAAGAGAAACATCTCGATGCAGATGGCAAGACCGAAGAGGCTGAAACCGCAAAACGCCAATTTCTGCTGACCTACGTGCAGCCGGGCCTTGCTGGCCTGATGGATGGCTCTGTCTCGACGCTCGCGCCGATCTTCGCGGCCGCCTTCGCCACGCAGGATACCTGGCAGACCTTCTTGATCGGTCTCTCGGCTTCCGTCGGCGCGGGTATTTCCATGGGCTTCACCGAGGCCGCCCATGATGATGGCAAGCTTTCGGGCCGCGGCTCGCCGGTAAAGCGGGGTTTCACTTCTGGCATCATGACGGCCGTCGGTGGCCTCGGTCACGCGCTTCCCTATCTCATTCCGCATTTCTGGACGGCCACGGCCATTGCTGCCGTCGTCGTTTTCGTGGAGCTCTGGGCCATTGCCTTCATTCAGAACCGCTTCATGGAAACGCCGTTCCTGCGGGCGGTGTTTCAGGTTGTGCTTGGCGGTTCGCTGGTTCTGGCAGCCGGCATCATCATCGGCAACGGGTGAAAAAGAAAGAGCCCGCGGCGGCGGGCTCTTAATCTGTCAGAATGGTAGTTTGAGTGTCAGCGCAACGCGCCAACCAGAACATCACGACCATCTTCGATGGAAACCCAGCGGCCCGTATTGAAAGACGCCTGCCGTTTCAGATAGGTGTAGTTGGTGTCTGTCCAGAGCTTCACGTCGTCGGTGAGGTTGTCGAGAATATAATCGCCATCGGTGGTGCGAAGCGTCAGCACGGCATGGCCCTCGCCGTCCGGCTTGCGCACGACGGTGATCAGCAGGTCGGCCACGGAAAAACCGCGCTCGATGAGCTTCTTACGCTTCAGCAGCACAAAATCTTCGCAATCGCCGGCCGTCGTCGGATATTCCCAGACTTCGTCCTTGCCGTAGATTTCCTGATCGGTCATCGCCACGATGGTGGTGTTGACAGAGGTGTTGATCTCACGAATGACGCCCCAGCCATATTCGGTGACGCGCGGCGGCGGCGTCATCTTGTTACGAATGTTGCATTCATCCGAATATTTCTGACAGAACTCATAATGGCCGATCGGCTGGGAGGTAATCCCGCCCGTCACCATGGAAGGGCTTCCCTTGATTTCCGCCATGGCGGAAGCAGCAGTCATTAGCCCGGCGGCAACTGCAAACAGCAGCGCACGCGCCAGCGGTGCGTTCATCATGAAACCCGTCCCTTAATTCTTAATGAAAAGTTAAGAGGGATGGGGGGTAGGAGTCAATCATTAGCAATCGGTGGCGCGCAAGACTCGTTGAATATGGTTAAGAGCGTTGCGCAAATGCCTATATTGCAAGGGCTTTGACGGCCGCGAGCATCCTGTCGATATCCTGTGGCCGGGAAAGCCGGTGGTCGCCGTCGCGGATCAGCGTCAGCACCACGTCGTCGGCGGGAAGGTGCTCGAGGAGCTTCAGCGCGTGCTGATAGGGAACGTCAGGATCGCGCATGCCCTGCAGGATGTGAACGGGGCAGCCGGTGGTGATGATGCCTGTGAGCACGCGGTTCCGCCTGCCGTCCTCCATCAGTGCCCGGGTGAAGATGTTGGGTTCGGGGCTATATTCCGAATGTTCCTCGAAATAGCCTCTTTCCACCAGCGACGTCTTTTCCGCTTCCGTCAGGCTGGGCTCTATCAACTCCGCAGTAAAATCGGGAGCGGGGGCAATAAGAACCAGACCGGCGACGGAAGGCACACCGCCTGCCTTGCGCAGCTCCTCGACCATGCGCAACGCAATCCACCCGCCCATCGACGAGCCGACGAGGATGACACGCGACGATGCCTTGGCGTGCACCACGGTGAGCGCTTCTTCCAGCCACCGCGAAATCGTGCCTTTGTTGAAATCGCCGCCGGAAGCTCCGTGGCCGGAATAATCGAGCCGCAGGCAGGCAAGACCTTTTTCTGCTGCGAAGCGATCGAGCTCCACCGCCTTGGTTCCCGTCATGTCGGAACGATAGCCGCCGAGCCAGACAAGCAAGGGTGCGTCCGGCTGTGATGTTGCGCGGCGATGGAGAAAAGCGATGTTGCGGGTGTCGTCACCTGCTCCTATATGCAGGAATTCAGCGGCTTGTTCGGTCATGTATATGCAATTCTCCTGATTTTCGTGCAATATCGGCGGCGTATTTGCAAAAACCGTGGCAAGAGGTGATCTTTTCGGGCAGATATGCTATTGACTTCGCCACGGCAATAACGACATTTCCGCCGCTTGTACCAAACAAGCTGTTTTTTGCTGACGTGATCCAGAAACAGATCAGGAGAATACGACCATTCGCAGACCTTTCAAAGCCGATGCCCCCGTCAAGGAGGGCCCGCGCTCCAACCGGGAAATTCGGGTTCCCAGAGTTCAGCTTATTGATGAAGAGGGCCAGAACCTCGGTAGCATGCCGACGGATCAGGCTTTGAAAATGGCGGAAGAGGCCGGTCTCGATCTTGTCGAGATTTCGCCGAACGCAGAGCCGCCGGTATGCAAGATCCTCGATCTCGGCAAGCTTAAATACTCGACCCAGAAGAAAGCCGCTGAGGCGCGCAAGAAACAGAAGATTGTCGAGGTCAAGGAAATCAAGATGCGCCCCAACATCGACACGCATGACTATGACGTGAAGATGAAGGCGATGAACCGCTTCTTTGACGAAGGTGACAAGGTGAAGGTGACGCTGAAGTTCCGTGGCCGTGAAATGGCCCACCAGGAACTTGGCATGAAACTTCTCCTTCAGGTGAAGGAAGATACCCAGGCGATTGCCAAGGTTGAAGCCGAGCCGAAGCTGGAAGGCCGTCAGATGATGATGGTTCTCGCCCCGAAATAATTTTGCGCCAGTCCTGAAGACTGCGTAAATCACCGCCGCAAGGGGAAATTTTCATTCCCCGTTGCGCTTTTAGCCGACTGCGGTTATAAGCGCGCGTCCGAACGGTCCGGCAGGGCATGCCGAGGCCGTTCCTGAATAGCTTGAAATAGGCCTCGTCTGCCTGTTTCGATACAAAAACACGGAGTAGCAAAATGCCCAAGATGAAGACGAAGTCCGCTGCAAAAAAGCGGTTCAAGATCACCGCTACCGGTAAGGTTGTTGCAGCCGCCGCCGGTAAGCGCCACGGCATGATCAAGCGTACCAACAAGTTCATTCGCGACGCGCGTGGAACCATGGTTCTCGCCGAAGCTGACGGCAAGAAAGTCGTCAAGAACTACCTGCCGAACGGTCTCTGAGACTTTTCCGCACTTTTGGACACTTTAAGGAGATCATGACATGGCACGCGTAAAACGTGGCGTAACTTCCCGCGCCAAGCACACCAAGACACTCAAGGCAGCCAAGGGCTTCTACGGCCGCCGCAAGAACACCATCCGCGCAGCAAAGGCTGCCGTGGATCGTTCCAAGCAGTACGCTTACCGCGACCGCAAGGTCAACAAGCGCAACTTCCGCGCTCTGTGGATCCAGCGTATCAACGCTGCTGTTCGCGAATTCGGCCTGACCTATGGCCGCTTCATCGACGGCCTGAACAAGGCTGGCATCGAAGTCGACCGCAAGGTTCTGTCCGACATGGCTATCCATGAGCCGGCAGCATTCGGCGCGCTCGTTGAAGCAGCGAAGAAGGCTCTTGAGTACCTCAAGGATGCTGGTACGACCAACGAGTTTGAAACCGCTGTAAAGTAATTACGGCGCGGACAATCTGTTGTTCATTTGAAACCCGCGCCGGTCCTCCGGCGCGGGTTTTCCGTTTTTGAAGTTCATGGCAATTCCGGCAAAAGCGTCAGGCGCTTCGTCCCGGATTTGTCGGAGACAAAAGGGTGGGGCATCGGCCGGCATTTGACCGGGCAAGCTCCAGGGGGCAAAAAATGCTGGTTGCCGCAAGCGAAGTGGAAAAGGCAAAGGGCTTTCACGTCCATCTCGAGGATGGTGATATCGCAGCCTTGATGCGGGCATTGCTTCAGAGCGAGCGCCGTGTGCAGAAACTCGAGCTTTCCGCCGCTACCGTCTGGATCAAACGTCAGGGCACGGAAACGCCGTCCTGGTGGATAAAGCTGCAGACTTTTCTTGCAAAACTGCTTCCCTACACCTTCATGCGGCCTTCGCCGCCGCTTGACGGTGCCGGGCTGATGCGTCGCGAACTCGAAACGCTTGAGGTCTTCAAGGCCCGCGGTTTTCCCGTTCCGCCGATCATTTATTCCTCGCTCACGGCCGTTGTTCTGGGCGATGTCGGGCCCACCATCATGGAGCGCATGGACGCGATAAAGGTCGCAAGACCGTCGGAACATGATGCCTTGCTGGTTAAATCGGCAGAAGCGCTTGGCGAACTGCACGCGGCGGGTCTCTGCCATGGTCGTCCGCATGTGCGCGACTTCTTTCTCCAGGACGGCCGTGTCGGCTTCATGGATTTCGAGGAGCGCCCTCAGGAGGTCATGCCGCTGGAAACGGCGCAGGCCCGCGATATATGGCTGCTGTTTTTACAGGTCGCAACGCGCGCCTGCGATACGTCGAAAACCTGTGATGCCGCCTTTTCCCGCTGGCGTGAAAACGCCCCGCCCCGGGCGCTGGAAGAATTGTGCCGCCTGACCGGCATTCTGGGGCGATTTTTACCGCTTGCCCGGTTGATCGGGCGCGTGCGGATGGGTAGTGATCTGCGACGCTTTATCATGGCGACCGACTATCTGATGAATGCTGTGAACCCCGAAGCCGCTCTCAAAAAAACCGGCAAGGCAGGAAAAGATGACAGAACTTGATACCTTGAAATCGCAACTGATGTCGGAGATCGCCACCGCTGCCGATGAGCCGGCCATCGAAGCCGTACGCGTTTCCGCGCTGGGCAAGAAGGGCTCGGTTTCGGAGCTTCTGAAGACGCTTGGCAGCATGACGCCGGAAGAGCGCCAGACCCGGGGCGCTGCCATCAATCAGCTCAAGACGGAGATCACCGACCTCATCGGCGAGCGCAAGAACGCGCTGAAGGATGCCGCCATCGCCGCCCGCCTGAAGGCGGAAACGGTGGATGTCAGCCTGCCGGTTCGCCAGTCCCCCACCGAGCGTGGCCGCATTCATCCCATCAGCCAGATCGTCGATGAAATCACCGCCATCTTCGCGGATATGGGGTTCTCGATCGCCGAAGGTCCTGACATCGAGACCGACTATTACAATTTCACGGCGTTGAATTTCCCCGAAGGCCATCCGGCCCGCGAGATGCACGACACCTTTTTCTTCCAGCCGGATGAAAACGGCGAGCGCAAGGTGCTGCGCACCCATACCTCGCCGGTGCAGATACGCACCATGGAAAGCCAGAAACCGCCGATCCGCATCGTCATTCCCGGCAAGACCTACCGTCAGGATTCCGACGCCACTCACTCGCCAATGTTCCATCAGGTCGAAGGCCTTGTCATCGACAAGAAGGCGCATGTGGGCAATCTGCGCTGGGTACTGGAAGAGTTCTGCAAGACCTTCTTCGAGGTCGACAGCGTGGTGATGCGTTTCCGCCCGTCCTTCTTCCCCTTCACGGAGCCGAGCTTCGAGGTGGATATCCAGTGCGACCGTTCCGGCCCCATCGTCAAGTTCGGCGAGGGCAAGGACTGGATGGAAATCCTCGGCTGCGGCATGGTGCACCCCAATGTGCTGCGAGCCGGCGGGCTGGACCCGGATGAATATCAGGGCTTTGCCTGGGGCATGGGCCTCGATCGCATCGCCATGCTGAAATACGGCATGCCGGACCTGCGCGATTTCTTCAACGCCGATGTCCGCTGGATGAACCATTACGGCTTCCGCCCGCTCGACATGCCGACGCTGTTCGGCGGTTTGAGCGTTTAATCCGGTTAGCCAAGGAGCAAAGACATGAAATTCACTCTTTCCTGGCTGAAAGAGCATCTGGATACCGATGCGACGCTGGACGAGATTTGCGAGCGGCTGACGGCGATTGGCCTCGAGGTCGAGGACGTTGACGACAAGGCGGCCTACAAGCCTTTCGTCATCGCCAAGGTGCTCTCCGCCGAGAAGCACCCGGAAGCTGACCGCCTGAAGGTTCTCTCCGTCGATGCCGGTGACGGCAAGCCGGTGCAGATCGTCTGCGGCGCCCCGAATGCACGCGCCGGCCTCGTTGGTGCGCTCGCGCGGCCCGGCATGTATGTTCCGGGCATCGACGTCACCCTTGCCGTCGGCAAGATACGCGGCGTCGAAAGCCACGGCATGATGTGCTCCGAAAAGGAGCTGAATATTTCCGACGATCACGACGGCATCATCGACCTGCCGCAGGATGCACCTGTTGGTACCTCCTTTGCCACCTATGCCGGCCTCGACGATCCGGCCATCGAAATCAACCTGACGCCCAACCGTCCGGATTGCACCTCGATCTACGGTATTGCCCGCGATCTCGCCGCTTCCGGTCTTGGCAAGCTGAAGACGAACGCAGCGCCGTCCTTCAAGGTGGAAGGCACAACCGCGGTTGATGTGAAACTTGAGCTGGATGATGCAGCACTCTGCCCCGGCTTTTCGCTGCGGATCGTGCGTGGCGTGAAGAACGGTCCAAGCCCGAAATGGATGCAGCAGCGCCTGATGGCGATCGGCCTGCGTCCCATCAATGCGCTGGTCGATATCACCAACTACATGACCTTTGATCAGGGCCGGCCGATGCACGTCTTCGACGCCGCCAAGGTCAAGGGCGATCTGACGGTTCGTCGCGCGAAAGAGGGTGAGACCATCCTAGCGCTCGATCAGCGTGAATATAAGCTTGGCCCGAACAATGTCGTCATCGCCGACGAGAAAGGTCTCGAATCCATCGGCGGCGTCATGGGCGGCGAACATTCCGGCTGCGATGAAAACACCGTCGACGTGCTGATCGAATCCGCTCTCTGGGATCCGATCAACATTGCCAAGACCGGCCGCTCGCTCGGCATCATCACCGATGCGCGTTATCGTTTCGAGCGTGGCGTCGATCCGGACTATATGGTTCCGGGTCTGGAGCGCACCACCGAACTGGTTCTCGAACTGTGCGGCGGTGTCGCTGGCGAAGCCCGGGTTGTCGGTTACAAGGGCCATCAGCCCAAGGTCGTGGATTTCCCGCTGGCGGAAGTGAAGCGCCTGACAGGTCTGGAAGTCTCGGCGGAAGAGAGCCTAACCATTCTCAAAGGCCTCGGTTTTGGCGTCGAGGGAACGGGCGAGCGCGTCTCCGTCACCGTACCGTCCTGGCGTCCGGATGTTGATGGCAAGGCCGATCTGGTGGAAGAGGTCATGCGCATCCATGGCGTCGACAACATCAAGCCGGAACCGCTTGAAAGCTTCGGCGCCGTCAACGGCCGTATCCTGACCACGCTGCAGGTCCGCACCCGCACCGCGCGTCGTGCCTTGGCAAGTCGTGGCATGCTGGAGGCCGTCACATGGTCCTTCATCCCGGAAGCGCAGGCAAAGCTGTTCGGCGGTGGTTCACCCGCGCTGAAACTCGCCAACCCCATCGCAGCCGACATGTCGGACATGCGGCCTTCGCTGCTGCCCGGCCTCCTGACCGCCGCGCAGCGCAACGCCGATAAAGGCTATGGTGATGTCGCAATCTTCGAGGTCTCCGGCACCTATGAGGGCGATACGCCTGAGAAGCAGCGCCGCGTTGCCGGCGGCGTTCGCCGTGGTACGGCCTCGCTCGCAGGCAGCGGCCGCATGTGGTCCAATGCTTTGAAGGGCGGTGGCAAGCCGGTGGATGTATACGACGCGAAGGCCGATGCGCTCTCGGTGCTGGAAGCCTGCGGCTTGCCCATGGCCAATGTGCAGATCGAAGCCGGCGCGCCATCCTGGTATCACCCCGGTCGCTCCGGCACCATCAAGATGGGTCCGAAGGTCGTGCTCGGCTATTTCGGCGAGTTCCATCCGAAGACGCTGTCCGAACTGGATGTCTCCGGCGCCTATAGCGGCTTCGAGGTCTATCTCGACGCCATGCAGGAGCCGAAAAAGAAGGCGACCCGCACCAAGCCTGCGCTCGAGCTTTCGCCCTTCCAGGCGGTCAAGCGAGATTTCGCCTTCGTGGTCGACAAGTCGGTCGAGGCGGGCGCCATCATCAAGGCTGCAACGAGCGCCGACCGCAAGCTGATCACCGGCGTCAATGTCTTCGATATCTTCGAAGGCGCATCGCTCGGCGAGAACCGCAAGTCGGTCGCCATCGAAGTGCAGATCCAGCCGGTCGACAAGACGCTGACGGATGAGGATTTCGAGGCCCTGACGGCCAAGATCGTCGGCAATGTCGAGAAATCCACGGGCGGCGTTCTGCGCGCCTGAGAGTGGATGAAGGTCTGATTGAAAAAAGCCGCGGCAACTGCCGCGGCTTTTTGGTTTTTAACGGTTGGCCATCTGTGACATGCGTTCGGGATAACGTGCGCCCGCAACTTTTGCGGGGGAAAGCAGAGCGCCGAGGCTGGCGGCTTCGTCCGCCGTCAGCGATACCTCCGCAGCGGCCGCGTTTTTTTCCAGATTGGCGATTTTTGTCGTGCCGGGGATCGGGACGATGAAGTCACCCTGCGCCAGAACCCAGGCCAGCGCCAGTTGTCCGGCCGTGACGCCCTTTTCAACCGCCATGTCTTCCAGAAGCTGGATGAGCGCCAGATTAGCGTCGAAGTTCTCGCTTTGGAAGCGCGGCAGGCCGCGGCGGAAATCATCGGCGGCAAGGCCGTCGAGTGACTTCAGTGCGCCGGTCAGGGCGCCGCGACCAAGTGGGCTGAAAGGCACGAAACCGATGCCGAGTTCACGGCAGGTTTCCAGCACGCCGTTTTCCTCTACATCGCGGGTCCACAGCGAATATTCGCTCTGTATGGCCGCAATCGGATGAACGGCGTGTGCCTTGCGAAGGGTTTCGGCGCTCGCTTCCGACAGGCCGAGATGTTTCACCTTACCCTGTCGGACCAGCTCCGCCATAGCCCCCACCGTATCTTCGATCGGGACAGCAGGATCGACGCGATGTTGGTAGAACAAGTCGATAACATCGACGCCAAGGCGTTTGAGCGAGGCTTCTGCGACGGCGCGCACATTTTCCGGCCGGCTGTCGGTGCCCACCATCATCTGGCCTGCGGGTTTGCTGGGGTCGATCCTGAAACCGAACTTGGTGGCGATGACCACCTTGTCGCGATAGGGCTTCAAACCCTTGCCGACGAGAATCTCGTTATTGTAAGGCCCATAAACCTCTGCCGTATCAAAAAAGGTGACGCCGAGTTCGACGGCACGGTGCAGCGTCGCTATTGCGCTGCTTTCATCGCCGGTCGGGCTATAGGCATGGGTCATTCCCATGCAGCCGAGGCCAAGCGCCGAAACGGAAAGGTTGTTTCCGAGGGTTCTTTTTTTCATCTGTTCGTCCTTCCATAAGGAACCGCCCGTCATCAGGGCGTGATCAGAAAATAGCGTCTCATGGCGATAAAAATAATCGCTGCAAATCCGCTTGGGTTGTTCTATCATTTAGAACAATGAACCGTGTGCAACTCTCTCAGCTGGCCGTTCTCGCCGCCGTTGCCGAAGGCCGCAGCTTCCGCAAGGCCGCGGCTGAACTCGCCATTGCGCCCTCCGCCGTCAGCCATGCCGTCTCGTCGCTGGAGGCAAGTCTTGGACTGCGCCTGCTCCATCGTACCACCCGCAGCGTTTCGCCGACAGAGGAGGGCAGGCGGCTTCTCGAAACACTGGGTCCGGCGCTTGCCGATATCGATGCGGTCATCGAGACACTTGCCGAGCATGGCGGCAGACCGGCCGGGCCCCTGCGCATCACCTTGCCGAGGCTGGCCGCCGAGGATCTCATCGTGCCGCGGCTGGGTGAATTCCTGCGGCTCTATCCCGATATCTCACTCGAAATCTCAACGGACGATCGTTTCGAAGATATTGTCGCGAAGGGTTTCGATGCCGGTCTGCGGCTCGGGGAGCACCTGGATGCGGATATGATTGCGGTGAAAGCCAGCGGTGCGTGGCGCGGCGCGATTGTTGGTTCTCCGTCCTATTTTGCGGAAAATCCACCGCCACGCGATCCCAGGGATCTCATTCGGCATCGCTGCATCCGCCGGCGCTTCGCGAGTGGCCTTATCTATCGTTGGGAACTGGAGAAGAATGGCAAGCCGCTGGTGGTCGATGTTCAGGGACCTTTGATCCTGTCGGACCAGAGCCTCATTCGCCGGGCAGCAATTGATGGAGCAGGGCTTGCCTTCGTTTTCGAGCAGCGCGTCGAGGACGATATCAGGCAGGGCAGGCTCATCCGCGTGCTGGAGGACTGGTGTGCGCCCTTTGACGGCTTCTATATCTATTATCCCTCGCGCCGGCAGATGCGCCCGGCGCTGAGGGCTTTCGTGGATTTCTTCCGCTTTCGGGTCTGATCAGAACTTGATGCGATAACGAATATGGCCGTCGCTTTTCACGTAGCTGTCGTAAAGTTTCTGGGCGCGTTGATTGTCCTCGCCAGTGTGCCAGTAAAGCCGTGACCAGCCCTTTTCCTTGCAGATCGCGATAAGATCGTCCATCAGCGCCCGGCCCGTCCCCTTGCCGCGGATTTCGCCATCAACAAACAAATCCTCCAGATAGCAATCGGGCGTCTTCACCCAGGTGGAATCATGGAAGTGATGGATGGCGAAACCGGCCATGCGGTCACCAAGCATGGCCACACGCATGGAAACCCGCGATGTGGGATCAAGAATGCGTGCCCAGGTATGGTCAGTCACGTCACCGGCAAGTTCGACCTCATAAAAAGCGAGGTAATCGTTCCAGAGGCGCAGCCATTCCGCCCGGTCAGCCGGCTGCGCATCACGAATTGTAAGCTCCATCTTATGCGCCCGCCTTGTCGAGAAGGGTCATCATTTCATCGGTCAGCTTCAGGTCGACGGCGCGTTTGAAGCTTTCAAGCTGCGACAGGCTGGTGGCGCTGGCAATCGGCGCGGTTATCGCCTTTTTCCGCAACAGCCACGCCAGCGCGATATCGGCGAGCTTGGCCCCGGTCTGCACCGCCACCGCATCCATCGCCCCCAAAACGGCAAGGCCGCGCGTATTGACGTATTCGCCGACACGATAGCTGCGGGCAACGCCTTCCGTATCGGCCTTGGCACGGTATTTCCCGGTCAGGAAACCGGCTGCAAGGCTGTAATAGTTGATGACGCCGATCTCTTCTTGCACACAAAGATCAGCAAGTGGACCTTCGAAATCCGCGCGATTATAGAGATTATATTCCGGCTGCAGCACGTCGTAACGCGGAAGATTGTTTTTCGCCGCCGTATCCAGCGCCTCCTGAAGCTGGCTGGCGGAATAGTTGGAGCAACCGATGGCGCGGATTTTTCCCTGTTCCTTCAGCTTTGCGAAGGCGGCAAGCGTCTCTTCCAGCGGCACGTCGGCATCCGGCTTGTGGGCGAGATAGAGGTCGATATAGTCGGTCTGCAGCCGCTTCAGCGAAGCATCGACAGCCTCTGTGATCCACTTGGCGCTGAGGCCGGTCTTCTGGCCGCGATTGTCAAAACCGACCTTGGTGACGATCACCGCATCCTCGCGCTTCACGCTCGATTGCTTCAGCCATTTGCCGATAATGGCTTCGGATTCGCCGCCCTCATGCCCGTCCACCCAGGCGGAATAGACATCCGCCGTGTCGATGGCGTTGAACCCGGCGTCGAAAAAAGCGTCGAGCAGGGTAAAGGAAGTCTTCTCATCCGCTGTCCAGCCGAACACGTTGCCGCCGAAAACGATCGGGGCGATGGAGAGGCCGGTGCGGCCGAGGTTTCGTTTTTCCACGGGGAATGCTCCTGTTGCTGACTTGGTGACAAGGTTAGCAACTGCTCATCCGCATAACCATTCAATTCCTTTGATGGCACTCATCAGGCAATGGACGGAAGCTGGCGAGATCAGCTCCGATAGCCGCGATAGTGGCTGGGCGGAAGGTGATTATGCTGTTGCCACACACGCCGCAAATGCCGGGCAGAGGCAAATCCCGCCCGTTCGGCGATGGCCTCCATGTCGAGGCGGCTATTGGCGAGAATGTCTCGGGCCAAATTGACCCGCATCAGATTGACGTAATCGATAACGCTGATGCCGGTATGTTCACGAAACAGGCGCGACAGATGCCTTTCGCTGAGGGCTGCAATATCGGCCAGGCCTTCCAGCGACCAGTCTCGGGCCGGCTCCGCCATCACCGTGTCCTGCACGCGGTGAATGGCGGGGTGCATGTGGTTACGGCCTGTCAGCCAGGGCGAAATTTGCGGATCGCTGCCGTTGCGCCTGAGATAGATAACCATGGTTTTTGCAATGCGCGCCGCGACCGCCGGGGATGTCAGCCGGGAAACCACATGCAGCATCAGGTCTATGCCGGTGGAGATGCCAGCGCTTGAGAAGCGGTTTCCGTCCTCGACGAACAGTCGGTTTTCGGCCACCTGGGACAATGGCGCGATGCGTCGCAGCGCTTCGATGCAATCGGCATGTGTTGTGCAGCTTCGTCCGTCGAAAAGTCCCGCCTCTCCCGCCAGCAATGCACCGGAGCAGATGGAAATGACAATGGTATCGATACGCGCGACACGGCCCAGCCATGCCGTCAATGCCTGCCGCTCCCGCCGCGTTTCCGGCTCGCTCTCGGAACGTGAAGTGCTGCCGGAGATCAAGAGAAACGCATTTTCCGGAAGCGCCGCGGGCAGGGCCTCCAGACCGCAAAGGTCAAGACCGATCGAGGATTGTTGCCTGTCCCTTGCCGCAATGTAGTGGCAGTCGAAAAAAATGTCGCTTTGCTCACCATTGGCATAACGGATCACCTGCAGGGGACCGGCAATATCGAGCAACAGCGCGTGCGGCGGCACAAGCGTATAAAAGGGAATGATGCGTGTGCCGCCTTTGTCCATCAGGCTGCTTCTTTCAGGGTTGTAAGCGCGTCATTCACCGTAGCGATGCGTGCGAAGCGGCCGGCCAGCACCAGCTCGGTGCGTTTGCGGATATCGTCGGCGCTGAATACCGTGCCGGACGCATGTGTCATGGGAAAGGTCAATGTCGCCTCGGTGACGTATTCGACGTTGTAGCCGAGATCGGAAGCGTGCCGCGTCGTCGTTTCGCAGCATTGTTCAGTGCGGATGCCCGAGACGATCAGCCGATTGATGCCTTTCTGCGTCAGCCAGATTTCAAGGCCGGTGCCAGCGAAAGCCGAATGGCGGTTCTTGTGAAAGGTCACGTCGGGTGCGATCTCCACACCCTCAAGCGTGCGGACATAGCCGCTGTCTTTCGAGAAGGCCCTGTCGCCATCGACATGGAAGATTTGCACAACGGGAATTCCCGCGGCCTTGGCGCCGTCAATCAATCCCTGCTGTTTCTCCAGATAGGCAGCAAGTCCGCTTTCCTCGAAATAAGGGGTGTGCCGAAACGATTCCTGAACGTCGATAACGAGCAGCGCGGTGTGAGAAGAGGACATTTCATGTTTCTCCATTGGGTTTATTCATAGCATAATTCCCCCTTATGCATCCCGATAAAAGCAACCAGGCCGACAAAGGCAGGACACATCCGGCCATACTTTCTGGTGATCGGACTTTGCCGGCTTGCCACACGGTGCCGGGGTGGTAAGTTTCCGAAGAAATGGCAGAGTGGGGAGAACGGGAATGCTGCGCTTCGGAATAATCTCAACGGCGAAAATCGCTCAGGATCACGTCATTCCGGCAATACAGGATGCGCAAGACTGTGTGGTCAGCGCTATCGCCAGCCGCGATCGCGCCAAAGCGCGCGCGGTTGCCGAGCGTTTTTCCGTGCCGCATGCCTTCGGTTCCTATGAGGAGATGCTGGCATCGGATGTGATCGATGCGGTCTATATTCCGCTTCCAACCGCGCAGCATGTGGAATGGACAATCAAGGCGGCCGATGCTGGCAAGCATGTGCTGTGCGAAAAGCCGATTGCGCTGGAGGCGCGGGAGATCGATACGCTTATCGCCGCGCGCGACCGCAACGGCGTTGTTGTGTCCGAGGCTTTCATGGTCACCTATGCGCCGGTCTGGGCCAAGGTGAAGGAGTTGCTGGCATCCGGCGCCATCGGCACGCTGAAACATGTTCAGGGCGCTTTCAGCTATTTCAATCGCGATCCCGGCAACATGCGCAATATTCCCGAACTGGGCGGCGGCGCCCTGCCGGATATCGGTGTCTACCCAACCATCGTGACCCGTTTTGCCACCGGCGCGGAGCCGAAGCGCGTGCAGGCCACGGTTGAGCGCGACAGGGAATTCGGCACGGATATCTATTCCAGCGTCAGAGCTGATTTCGGCGGTTTCGAACTGAGCTTTTATCTGTCGACCCAGCTTGCCGCCCGTCAGCTCATGGTCTTTCACGGCACGGATGGTTACATCGAGGTCAAATCCCCTTTCAACGCCAATCGCTGGGGTGCGGAAGAGATCGAGCTGACCAATCAGGCCCATAACCAGTCGCAAGTCTTTCGGTTTCAGGATAGCCGTCAATACAAGCTGGAGGCGGAGGCCTTTGCCCGCGCAGTGAAGGGTGAGGGCGAAGTCGTTACGCTGGAAAGCTCGAGGAAGAACCAGCTTTTTATCGACGCCATATATCGGGCAGCCGAAAAGGACGGTTGGGAACCGGTTTAATCCCGGTCCAACTGTTGTTTTTGCAGCCGTCGGTAGCCATAAAGCGCCAACAGCAATGCCGCGAATGCTGAAAAGGCGAGCGGGATAAGCGGCTGGACCAGCGGGTTGCGCCATTGCAGCAACATAAACAGCCCCACACCGACGACGCGGGCGGTGAGCGTCACAGCATTCACGAGAAAAACGCTCAACGTGGCCGGTGCACCGCCGTTGGCGCGGTTCAACCGCCAGCTCGTTGCAACGCCTGCCGCCGCACCGGGCAATCGGGCGGAAAGCGGATCGACACCGAGATAGAAAATGAGCAGGCAGGTGACGGTAAGGTCAGCGGCCAATCCGCAAATCTCGGTCAATGCGAAGTGCGGAAGTCTCAAGGCCGTTAGCTTTTAAAGCGTCGGCTGCGTGGAGCGCGGGCGTTGCAGCACGAGAAGGCCGATGACGACACCGACGACGCCGAAATTATACCCGGCGAGCGCCAGAAGCAGCGACATCAACGGTACGGCCGTAGAAGAAAGCGCCATTGCTATACCATAAGCGCCGATAATCATCATGCAGATGAAAATGATGCTGAAGACAGAACGCAACGCAACTGCGGTTACGCCAAGCACTGTGGCGGTAAGAAAAATCATGGATGCCGCCTCCTCTTTGGTTGCCGGGCCCGGGACAAGACGTAGCGTCTTCTTCCCTAACGAACCCTTGTTTTCTCCTCCGTTCCCTGTTTTCCTAACTCGTTAGTTGAGGATATGGTTTCATCGCCGTTAAAATCGGGCTGGCGAGCACCGGCATTTCCGAATCGACGGGTTTTGGTTACAAACGGTCATGAGCGATATCTTCTCCCACGCCGCATTGAGCAATCTTGCCGAGTTCTCGGTGTCCGAACTGTCAGGTTCCATCAAGCGCACGGTGGAGACGGCTTTCGAGCAGGTGCGGGTGCGCGGCGAAATTTCCGGCTATCGCGGCCCACATTCTTCCGGCCACGCTTATTTCTCGCTGAAGGACGATCGCGCCCGCATCGATGCGGTGATCTGGAAAGGCACGTTCTCGCGGCTGAAGTTCCGCCCGGAAGAGGGCATGGAAGTGATTGCGACGGGCAAGGTCACCACCTTTCCTGGCTCCTCGAAATACCAGATCGTCATCGAAAGCCTCGAGCCGGCCGGTGCCGGCGCGCTGATGGCACTTCTGGAAGACCGCCGCCGGCGTCTGGCGGCGGAAGGGCTGTTCGATGCGGCCCGCAAGCGCCGCCTGCCGTTCATGCCGCATGTCATTGGTGTCGTTACCTCACCCACGGGTGCCGTCATTCGCGATATTCTTCACCGCATTTCGGATCGCTTTCCGGTCCATGTCGTCGTCTGGCCGGTCAAGGTGCAGGGCGAAGGCTCGGGCGAGGAAGTGGCGAACGCCATTCGCGGTTTTAACGCGCTTAAGCCCGGCGGCGAGATCGCCCGCCCGGATGTGCTGATTGTTGCCCGTGGCGGCGGCAGTCTGGAGGACCTCTGGGGCTTCAACGATGAAATCGTCGTGCGCGCTGCGGCTGAAAGTGAAATTCCGCTGATTTCCGCCGTCGGACACGAGACCGATACGACATTGATCGACTATGCCGCCGATGTGCGTGCGCCGACACCGACAGGCGCCGCCGAAATGGCCGTGCCGGTGCGTGCGGAACTGGAAGCGCAGCTTTCCGGCCTTGCCGCGCGTCTTTCCGGCTCGGTATCGCGACAGATGGACAATCGCCGCCAGGGCGTGCGGGCGCTGGTGCGGGCGCTGCCGTCGCTAGACCAGCTTCTGGCCCTGCCGCGCCGCCGTTTCGACGAGGCCGCAAGCGGTCTCGGTCGTGGGCTTGAAATGACCACGCTGAATAAGCGTCGCGCCTTTGAGCGCTCCGCTTCGGGGCTTCGGCCGGAAACCCTTCTCAACGGTCTCAAACACCACAGGCAGCGGATCACCGAGCGCATGCACCGGGCCGAGACTTTGGTGGAACGTCGGCTCCTGCAGGGCAAAGGCCGCGTCGATGCCTTCGATTCCGCGCTGCGTTCGCTGCCCGCCCGCCTGCTTGGCCAGCTGGAGCGGCAGAAGGAACGCGTCGTCACCGCCGCGCGCCGGGCCGATACCGCCGTCCTGCATCGGATGGCGCAGAACCGCTCGGGCCTTGCCGCCCACAATCGTATCCTGCAATCGCTCTCTTATAAGAACGTGCTGAACCGCGGTTATGCCGTGATCCGTGATGAAGAGAACCGGCCGCTGACCCGTGCCGCCGCCATTGCCTCCGGCGCTGTCGTGTCGATGGAATTTGCCGACGGTCGTGTCTCCGCCATCACGACGGGAGAGGGGACGCCGTCTCCGGATGCCGCCGCGGCACAAAAAAAGAAGCCGGCAAAACCGGCTTCTTCAGGCCCGGGCAATCAGGGCAGTCTGTTTTGATCAGATCGACGCCGCATCCGAAACACGGCGGCTGACGGTGAAGGTCTTTTCGATGTCGGGATGCAGTTCCATGCCAAGGCCGGCGCCCGGCGGCACGGTGATCATGCCGTTTTTCACTTCCGGCAAGGCGGTGACGAGATCGCGATACCAGGTCTTGTAGAAGGCGCGCACGCTTTCCTGCACCAGCGCATTCGGCGCGTTGAGCGACAGGTGCGTGGAGGCGCAGAGCACAACCGGGCCGGTGCAATCATGCGGGGCGACCGGCAGATGCCAGGCTTCCGCCATCGAAGCGATCTTGCGCGCCTCCGAAAGTCCGCCGCACCAGCTGATATCAAGCATCACCACGCCGGCCGCACCCGTTTCCAGAAGATCGCGGAAAGCCCAGCGGGAACCCAGCGTTTCCGATGCGGAGATGGGTGCTGGCGAAACGGCGGCATACCGCGTCAGGCTGGAAAGGCTATCCATCTTGATCGGGTCTTCGTGCCAGAAGGTCTGGTAGGGCGTCAGCGCCTTGGCGATCTGCATGGCGGGCAGAAGCTGCCACATGGAGTGAAACTCCACCATGATATCCATCTTGTCGCCCACCGCCTTGCGGATTTTCTCGAACGGCTCGAGCGCGCTTTTCAGGTCCGGCATTGAGATATATTGCCCGCGCGTCTTTTCCGCCGCCGCATCGAAAGGCCAGATCTTCATGGCCGTGATGCCGTCTTCCAAAAGCGAATGGGCAAGCTCGTCCGCCCGGTGCAGGAAGCCGTTCAGGTCGTCGTAATCCTTGCCGCCGGAGAGGCCATAATTGGCAGTCTGCTGGCCGGTTGCCTTCTTGATGTATTCAGTGCCCGCGCAGGTATTGTAGGTGCGGATTTCCTTGCGGCTGAAACCGCCGAGCAACTGGGCAATCGGCTGGTTCGTGGCCTTGCCGAAAATATCCCACAGCGCGATATCGAAGGCCGAATTGCCGCGCACTTCCGCGCCCGACGAGCGGAAACCCAGATAACCGACGAGATCCTGTGCCAGAAGGTCGATCTGCAGCGGATCGCGGCCGATCACCCGTGGCGCGATATATTCATGCACATAGGTTTCCACCGTCTCGGCGCCATAGAAGGTTTCACCAAGCCCGGTAATGCCCTCATCCGTATGGACCAGAACCCAAAGCAGGTTTGCCCGTTCCGCCACGCGGACGGTCTCAAGTTTCGTGATTTTCATGAAGTGTCTCCTCCAGAGGCAGGTGGTGTTCCGTCTGGAACTGCGTTGAAAAAAATCAGGCGATGCCGGCGGCCAGAAGCGCGTGCACGCTTTCATCGAAATGCCGCGCCATCAGCGTTGAAGCCGTTTGTGGGTCGCCCGCAGCAATGGCCTGTCCGATGGCGACGTGAAGCTCGCCTGCCGCATGGCGTTGGGCGTCGGATGTGCGGCTCTTCCAGCCGATCGGCCAGGTCTGGCGCGTCACATTCTGAAAGGCGCCGAGAATGAGCTCGAAAACCGGGTTCTTGGAGGCTCTGGCAACGGCAAGGTGAAAGGCAAGGTCGTGTTCCATGACCTTGTCATTGTCGCCGAAATCCCGCTCCATATTGTTGGCATGGTCGAGAATGGTAAGTGCTTCCGCGTCCGTGCGCCTGAGCGCCGCCAGCGTCACGGTTCTGACCTCGATGGTGCGGCGTACGTCGTAAATCTGCTGGATGTTGATCTGTTCGGTATGAATGCCATGTTCGAACATCAGCGACATCGCACCGTGATCCAGCGTCGCCACCGTGGCGCGCTTGCCGGCGCTGACATCGATCAGCCGCATGGCCGAAAGGGACCGGAAAGCCTCGCGAACAACCGTGCGTGAGACGCCTAGCTGCTGGGAGAGCGAAAGTTCGCTCGGCAGTTTCGCGCCGGGGGCCAGTTCGTTTTCGCGGATATGGCGGGTGATCGCGCCGATCGTGCTGCTGACGAGACCGGTTTCATGGGAGATGGCGTTATACATTTTTCCTCCAACCTGTAGTACAGGTTTATGGAAAATTGCTTACAGGAATTTTTACGCCGAAACAAGCGTTCATCGCTGGTTGACTGGATGTTTGTCTGATCCACGAACCTACTGCTCGAAATCCTGCAAAAACCTCTTCAGCAGCCCGTTCAGCGCCGCACGCTCCTCTTCGCTGAGATGAGCGACCAGACGATGCTGGTTTTCGACATGCGCGCCGACTGCATCCTCGACAATGGCGAGTCCACGCTCCGTCAGCGATATCAACACGCTACGCCGGTCCTGCGGGTTGTGAATGCGCTCCACCAGCCCGACCTTTTCCAGCTGGTCGATCCTGTTGGTCATGGTGCCCGAACTCACCATGGTCATCGCCAGCAGATCGCCGGGGGAAAGCCGGTAGGGCGGGCCGGCACGCCGCAATGTCGCCAGCACATCGAAAGCGGAGGAGGAGAGTCCGTGTTTCAAAAGCACGGCCTCAACCTCGCGGCCGAGATGCGTACTGAGCCGGTGCAGGCGCCCAAGCAGGCCCATCGGGCCGACATCGAGATCGGGCCGCTCCTTGCGCCATTGCGCCAGAATATGATCGACGTGGTCCAGCGGTTCTTTGCTCATCACCAAGGCATAACAATTGATATCTTGACGTCAAGATAAAATCGACTAAAGTGAATTTATCTTGATGTAGAGATTCTTGAAATGAAGAAAAATTCGACCTATGCCGCTGACGTGCTGGTGACAGCACTTGCCCCCGCCATCTGGGGAACCACTTATTTCGTCACCACGGAATTCTTGCCGCAGGGCTACCCTCTTCATGTCGCCATGCTGCGCGCTTTGCCGGCGGGCATCCTGCTGCTGCTGTTCGTCCGGAAGTTGCCGGAAGGCATTTGGTGGCCGCGCAGCTTCATTCTTGGCGCGCTGAATTTTTCGTTTTTCTGGGCGATGCTTTTTGTGTCGGCTTATCGGCTGCCGGGCGGTGTGGCGGCAACGGTGGGCGCGGTGCAACCCCTCATCGTCATTGGCCTTTCCCGGCTGTTTCTGGCAGCGCCCGTCAGGCCTCTTGCCATCGCCGCCGGCCTGTTAGGTATCGCAGGCGTCGCACTTCTTGTGCTGACGCCCGGAGCGGCGCTGGATGGTATCGGCGTTGCCGCAGGTCTTGCCGGTGCCGTCTCCATGGCTTTCGGAACGGTGCTGACCCGCAAATGGCGACCACCGGTCTCCAACCTCACCTTCACCGCTTGGCAATTGACCGCGGGCGGTATTCTGCTCCTGCCGGTTGCCTTTGTTCTGGAGCCGGCCTTGCCAGCGCCGACCGCCGCCAATATTCTCGGCATGGCCTATCTCGGCCTCATCGGCGCGGCGCTGACCTATCTTCTGTGGTTTCGCGGGCTTGCCCGCATCGAGCCCTCGGCTGCGGCATCGCTCGGTTTTCTAAGCCCTGTCGTCGCAACTCTTCTGGGCTGGCTGGCGCTCGGCCAAAGCCTCACGCCAACACAGATTGCCGGGTTTGTCGCGGTGCTTTTCAGCATCTGGCTCAGTCAGCGCAGTCAGTTGCCGAAGTAAGCGTCCTCAGGCCCATTCGCCCTTGCGCATGACCGGAACCGTGGAGCCATCCGGCTTCACGCCATCAATATCCACCTTGTCGGAACCGATCATCCAGTCGATATGGATGAGGCTGGAATTGCCACCCTGAGCCTTGATCTGCTCCTGCGACAGCGAAGCACCGTCAAGGAAACATTTCGAATAACATTGGCCAAGCGCGATGTGGCACGAGGCGTTTTCGTCAAACAGCGTGTTGTAGAACAGGATACCGCTTGCGGATATCGGTGAGGAATGCGGCACCAGCGCCACTTCGCCGAGACGCCGTGCGCCCTCGTCGGTATCGAGCACCTTGTTCAGCACAGCTTCGCCCTTCGAAGCCTTGGCTTCGACGATACGGCCACCCTGGAATTTCACCCTTATATCGTCGATCAACGTTCCCTGATGCGACAGGGGCTTGGTGCTGGAAACGTAACCATCCACACGTAGCGCATGCGGCGTGGTGAATACTTCTTCCGTCGGAATATTCGGGTTGCAGGTCACGCCGTTCTTGGCGGTGGAAGCGCCGCCATGCCATTCATGGCCGTCTGCCAGCCCGATCGTCACGTCCGTGCCGGGGCCGGTGAAATGCAGCGATGCGAAGCGCTCGCCGTTCAGCCACGCGGAGCGCTTGGCAAGATTGGCATTGTGCTGCGCCCATGCCGCCACCGGATCGGCAAGATCAACCCGCGAGGCGGCGAAGATGGCGTCTGCGAGCTTTCGGACGGCTTCGTCCTCGGCAATATCCGGGAAGACCTGCTTTGCCCAGGATGGGTTCGGATAGGAAATGATGTTCCAGTTGATGTCGAAATTGGAAATCTTCTCCAGCGCCGGCTTGTAGGCGGTAGAGTTGGCCTTGTTGGCCCGCGCCACCTTGGCAGGGTCCTGCTCTGCCAGCAGCATGGGGTTGTCGCCGGCAATCGCCAACCGCGCCGCGCCGTTGGCATAGGCCTTTGCCATGCCTTCATAGAGCCAGCCGGAAGCCCGGTCGAAATTCGCGTCGCTGGCGTGGCGATAGCGGGAAAGCGTGGTCTCCTCATCGGAATAGAAGGTGGTGACCAGCCCGCCGCCGGCCATATAGGCGTGTTTGGTCAAAAGCCGCACCAGCGGCAGCGCCGCCAGCGGCGCAGTGATCACCAGATCCTGATCCTTCTGCAATTGCAGGCCGACTTTTACGGCGACTTCGGCCAGTTTTTCGAGTTTGACGGGATCGATGGGAGAAACGGTCATGATCTGCCTTCGTATATTTCAATCGGAGGCGCCGACCATAGCCCATTCCTTTCGAAAGCCAAATGCTTTCAAAAGCGTTGGGAGAAGCGTCAGTCCGCCACCAGCGGAGCGATGATGGCCTTCAGTGCCGCCTGTGCATCTTGGGGCGAAAGTCTCACCTGCAACCCTCTTTGCCCGCCATTCATGTAAACATGCGCATGCGCCATGGCTTCAGCCTCCATGGCTGTTGGCACCTGTTTCTTCTGCCCGAACGGACTGATGCCGCCGACATGGTAACCCGTGGTCCGCTCCGCATCGGCAGGCTTCATCATGCTGGCGGATTTGCCTCCGAATGCGGCAGCGAGTTTCTTCATGCTCACCTCACGGTCGGAAGGGACGATGACGCAGACCGGTTTGCCGTCAAGTTCCGCCATCAGCGTTTTCAGCACCAGATGTGGCGCCTCGCCGATCGCTTCGGCCGCCTGCAGGCCGATGCGGTCGGCATTCGGGTCGTAGTCATAGGTGACGGTGGTGAAGGCAATACCGGCCTTGCTCAGCATCTGGGTGGCGCGGGTCGTTTTGGACATGGCGGCTGCGTTCAGGCAAGGAGGGTCTGATAGATTTCCGGTTTGAAACCGACGGTTATCTTGCCTTTGGCCTCGAGTACCGGACGCTTGATCATCGAGGGTTGATCCAGCATCAATCCGATGGCCTTCTCACGGCTAAGATCGGCCTTTTGGTCATCATCCAGTTTCTTGAAGGTCGTGCCGGCGCGGTTAAGAACCGTTTCCCAGCCGGCGGCATCGCACCATGTCTCCAGATGGGCGCGGTCAATGCCGACCGCCTTGTAGTCATGAAAAGAATAGTCGATGCCGTTGGTTTCCAGCCAGCTTCTGGCCTTCTTCATCGTGTCGCAGTTCTTGATGCCGTAAATGGTGATCGTCATGCTGCCAGCCTCTTTGTCTTCAGCCTTCCGGCATAACAAAATATCCGGCTTATTCAACCCGCTGCCCGAGGTGCCCTGCAGGCTTTTCGGAGCGTGATGTCTGAGCCATGCGAAATCGCCATAGCTGATATCCAAACGAGCGCGAGCAAAGCTGCATGGCTTCCTTGCTACATCATGAGTTGTAGAAGGGGCCGAAAATACCCATTATCTGGGCATCAAAGATGGAGAGAAAAATGCGTCAGGTTGCAAAGACATCGCGTAACTTCTTCGGTGAAACTTTCGCCGTTCTCGGTGCAGCGCTCTCGGTTTCGGCCGCTGTTCGCGCACATCGCAAGCCCGCCCGTGCCGATCTCGAAGCCCTCGGCATCGACGGTAAGGCTTTCGACAAGGTACAGCTCTAAGCTGGTTGTCATTCGTAGCGAGGCGGCATCGCCTCGCTTGCGCTCGGGTCGAAATCCATATCGGTTTTGACGGACGAGCTGGACGCGCGGGTATGGCTCGAGAAGCGTTCCGTATTCACGCAGGAAGGTCCCACATAGTTCTCGAACGGCAGTTGTGGGATAAATTGTCAGCGCTGGATTGCTGCGTTGCTTCGAGCGCAGGTCATCGCACCGCTGCACTCTGTTTCGGCCGCTTCGACGGGCCGATCACTTTTTCCGACAAATATAACTGGCTCTCAGGCCGCTCATAACGATCCGCTTTCGCTGAAAGCGCAAAGCGTGCCAGAGATTCGTGCCGTGTTTCGCCATTATGGCTGAAGACAAGCTCGAAATTACCCGCCAGCCAGCTATAGGGTTTACCAGCGGGCATAGGCTCAATCTTCCCACAGCCATAGATCATGGTGAGATGCGGCGTAAAAGACGATGCCGTAATAAAGGGAAGGTTTGCCCGCCAAAGGGTACGTTGCAATATCTTCACCAGAGCCTTTATCTCCGGCATTTCGCGGCTGCTTCTCATAACCAGACTATTGCGATTGCCGAAAAGCGACGTTTCTTCGAAAGTGATAGGAACAGGCCGCGCCTCAATTTCCCCCAGCGCCGCCTTTAGCCTGTTTATCAGCCCGCGAGGCGCAGTCTCGAAACATCCGATACAGAGCAGGGTTATGTGCAGAAGCTCCGCTGGATAGGCCGCTCGTTTTGTCCGTCCTTCCGCATGGCGCGCTGCATCGGCAAAGATCCTATCGGCCAGGGCTGCCGGTGGTTTCAACAACAAGAGAAGCTTGCTGCGAAATCGCGGATTGAGACGCTGTATTTTTTGCGGCTCCAGCCCTTCGAAGAAAAGCTGCTGTAAACCTCCCTTATCCGTCAACTCGAAACCCATGACGACGCTCCACAGCCTTTACCAAGGCTGCGATATTATCATCGCCAGAAGAAATTAAAAGAACAAAAGTAGAACGTATTGGCCGTTTCAAGCCTACCAGATGCCGGGGATTAGCCGGTATCGCCTTTCGCGGACATAGTCAGCATAGCCAGGCAATTCCGCCTGCAACAAACGATCTTCCAGACCCGTACGCATGATCAGTAGGGCGATGGCCAGGGTGGCGGGCAGCAGGGCCATCCAAGACGCCAAAGCAAGCGGTACGCCGGCGAACATGGCGATTGCCGCCGTATAACCGGGGTGGCGCACGATGCCATAAGGCCCCGATGTAATCACGTGTTGTCCGCGCTCGGTCTGAATGCGGACGCCCGGCTCGAGGAACGGATTGACAGCCTGAGCCCAGGCCGCGACGGCGATGCCGCCGATGAGCAGGACATAACCGACCGGGATGACCCAGAGCGGCACAGCAGACCACTCCATCCGGCCGGCATCTAATGTCGCAACCGGAATTTCAGCGGCAAAAGCCAGAAGTATCGCGGTGACGAGGATCAGATCCCATCTTTTTGTGCCGGGCTGAAACCGGCTGCGGGCGCGAAAAATGATCGGGTTCACACGCGCGAGTACCAGCGCGGAAAAGCTGAAGGCTACCACGAGGACTGCGATGAATATCCAGCCGGGAGGCCAATCTATGCGGCCAGCTGGTAGAAAGACCAGTGCGATCAGGCCAAGGGGCAGGCCGAATGCGTAGAGGATCGCGACGGTACGCGACATGGGTGGCGGATCAGTATCGGAGACCATTGATGTGCTCCTCTTAATAGTTCCCGCAGGCGGAACTAGGCCCGTCCCCAGTCGGGCTGCATTTTGCCAACCCAAGGTGTTGCCGGACGGGTCGTGCCCTGCGAGAGACAGTCGAAATCCTGGCAAAAACCGGCAAAAAGTCAAATATGCGAGGTGATCTGGTCGGGGTGGACTCACGAGTTGACATTCTACCTACTAGTAGGTAGGTAGAATGTATGAAAAATCCACAGACCAGAGCCGATGATATTCTTCGCTGTGCACGCACCCTCATTATAAGGGGCGGCTATAACAGTTTCAGCTACGCCGATATTTCCAATGTAGTCGGCATTCGCAATGCCAGCATTCACCACCATTTTCCAAGCAAGTCAGATCTGGTCTGTAAACTGGTCGAGCAGTACAGGCAGGAAGCTGAAGCCGGGATCGCCGAGCTGGAGCGAAACATCTCTGATCCGCTCGAACAGCTTCGCGCTTACGTCGGTTATTGGGCGGGCTGCATCGCTGACGCGACCCATCCCTTCTGCGTCTGCGCCCTGCTCGCCACTGAAATACCGGTCCTTCCCGAATCTGTCGTTCTCGAAGTGCGTGCGCATTTTCAAAGCCTGTCGGATTGGCTCACCGCCGTGCTGGAGCGCGGCGCTGCCAAAGGTCGCCTTGTGCTGACCGGAACAGCGCGAGCCAATGCCGAAATGTTCATGGCCACCGTGCATGGCGCAATGCTCTCAGCCCGCGCCCACGGTGATGCCGCAACCTTTGGCGCAATAACCCGCCCCATGCTGGAGCGCATCACCGCTTGAAAACGAAGCGTCGCCAGGGAGGTGAATGCATGACCGGAGCGATATCCGACCCGGTAAACAGACAGCATTACACTTCAAGATCAGTCGTCAACAACCTGCTTCCCCGGGCCGCCACCGCTCTTCTGGAAGAGAAAGGCAATCTCTCATGTTCGGAATTTCTCCGCTTGGCTGGGTCCACACACTCGGCAGCCTGCCCGCCATTCCCGTGGCCATCTACATGTTTGCCCGTTACGGTCGAATCGTTCCCGGCTCCACGCCGGGTGCAATCTATTTTGTGTCCATGTTGATTGGTGCTGCCACAGCCTTCCTCGTGGCGCATCAGCCGGTCAGCTACGCCATTGGCGCACTCACCATTCTGTTCCTGCTCGCAGGTTACGGAATCGAGCGCATTCTCGGCTCAACGCGCATCGCCAGATATGTTGAAACCATCTGTCTCAGTGTCAGCGCGTTTCTGTTGATGGTGCCGACGGCGACCGAAACCCTGCGCCGTGTTCCGGATGGTCATCCCTTTGTGACCGATTTGAAATCGCCGCTGCTTCTCGGCGTTCAGGCAGGGTTGCTGGCGATCCTCGTTGTCGGCGTGACCGCCCAAATCATCTATCTCGCAAGACAAAACAGAAACGCCGCGAACTAGTCGCGGCGTCATCGTTTAAGTACTGTCGATTGTAGTCGTTATTCCCACTCGATCGTGCCGGGCGGCTTGCTCGTCACGTCATAGACGACACGGTTGATGCCGCGCACTTCGTTGATGATGCGGGTTGCCGCGCGGCCAAGGAAATTCATGTCGTAGGGATAGAAATCCGCCGTCATACCGTCAACCGAGGTCACGGCGCGCAGCGCGCAGACGAAGTCATAGGTGCGGTAGTCGCCCATGACGCCGACGGTCTGTACCGGCAGCAGCACGGCAAAGGCCTGCCAGATCGTGTCATAGAGACCGGCCTTGCGGATTTCGTCGAGATAGATCGCATCCGCCTTGCGCAGGATATCGAGCTTCTCGCGGGTGATCGCGCCGGGGCAGCGGATCGCCAGACCCGGACCGGGGAAGGGGTGGCGACCGATGAAGCTTTCCGGCAGGCCGAGTTCGCGGCCAAGCGCGCGGACCTCGTCCTTGAAAAGCTCACGCAGCGGCTCGACGAGCTGCATGTTCATGCGCTCGGGAAGACCGCCGACATTGTGGTGGCTCTTGATGGTGACCGAAGGGCCACCGGAGAAGGAAACGCTCTCGATGACGTCAGGATAAAGCGTGCCCTGCGCCAGGAACTTCGGTGCGCCCTTGCCGTCGGCGGCGATCTTGGCTGCTTCGGCCTCGAAGACTTCGATGAACAGACGGCCGATGGTCTTGCGCTTTGCTTCCGGATCGGAAACGCCCGAGAGTTCGCCGAGGAACAGGTCGGCGGCGTCAACGTGGACGAGCGGAATATTGTAGTGGTCGCGGAACATGCCGACCACCTGTTCGCTTTCGCCAAGCCGCATCAGGCCATGATCGACGTAAACGCAGGTCAGCTGGTCACCGATCGCCTCGTGAATGAGGATGGCCGCAACCGAGGAATCGACGCCGCCGGAGAGTGCGCACAGCACGCGGCCGGTGCCGACCTGATCGCGGATCTTGCGGATCATTTCGGCGCGATAGGCCGCCATCGTCCAGTCGGATTTCAGCCCGACGATCTTGTGCACGAAGTTGGACAGGAGCTTGCCGCCATCAGGCGTGTGCACCACTTCCGGGTGGAACATGGTGGTGTAATAGTGACGCGTCTCGTCGGCCGCGATGGCGAAGGGCGCGTTTTCGGAGGTCGCGATGACCTCGAAACCTTCCGGCAGCTTCGTCACGCGGTCGCCATGGCTCATCCAGACCGGGTAGCTCTTGCCCTGTTCCCAGAAGCCGTCGAACAGCGGGCTCGCCTTCTTGATGTCGATATCGGCGCGGCCGAATTCCGCCGCATGGCCACCTTCGACCACGCCGCCGAGCTGGGTGCAGAGCGTCTGCTGGCCGTAGCAGATGCCGAGGATCGGAACCTTGCTGTCGAACACCGCCTGCGGTGCACGCGGGCTACCTTCCGCCGTGACAGATGCGGGGCCGCCGGAGAAGATAACGCCCTTCGGCTGAAGCTTCTCAAACGCCTCTGCGGCATTCTGGAACGGATGGATTTCGCAATAGACCCCGGCTTCGCGGATGCGGCGCGCAATCAGCTGCGTCACCTGGCTGCCGAAATCGATGATGAGAATGCTGTCGGGATGGGCTATCTGGGTCATGGCGAGCCTTTAAAGAAAATGGCGGCTTTAGGCAACCCGGAAGCGGGCGTCAAACCGCGGAAATTTGCGAAAATCGCAAGGTTTCAAAGGGTGACTGAGCCATCTTCTATGGCATGGCAAAGCCGGTCGACGGCATCTGCCAGCTTTTCGTCGATGATGTGCAGATATTCCGTCCAGTCGTCCACATGGTTCACATCCGCCTTGCCGTCGGAAATACCGCGCAGACTGACGAGCGGTACGCCGAAGCGCTGGCAGGCTCTTAAAACCGCAAAGGTTTCCATTTCCACCATATCGGCGTCGATCAGTCCGTAAGCCTCGCCCGAAACGACATTGGCGCCGGTGGAAAGCCGCGCCTCGGCAATTTCGGGTATCCGCAAAGGCAAGGCCACTTCGGCGGGCAGATCAAGCAGCGGCGTGCAGCCCTTTTCGAAACCGAAGGCGGAGGCGTCCATGTCGCGATAGGAAACCGAAATCGCCTGATAGATGCCGGTTTGCTCCAATGTTCGCGAACCGGCGGAACCGAGCGAAACGACGAGATCAGGCAGATGGTCCGCCGCATCGAGACCGGCAAGAACGGCCGTGACCGCAATCGCCGCCTCGACCGGGCCGATGCCGGTCATCAATGGCGCGATGCGTGCCTGGAGATGGGGACCGTATTCGGGAGAGGCCGCCATGACGAAAAGAATGGATTTATCCGCAACATGCAAAAGCCGGTAGCTCATCCGGTAATATCCTCGCGACCTTTTACCACCATCATCGTTCCTGTCATTGAGGCTATCAGCTTTGTCGGCCCGTCCGAAAGCGCATAGGCGCGGCCATCGGCGACGATCAGGTTGTTGCCTGGCTTGATGATCTCGCCGCGAAACAGGAACCGCTCGCCGCGCCCGGGCGACATGAGGTTGACCTTGAATTCGATGGTCAGCAGAGAGGCTTCCGGTTCGATGATCGTATAAGCCGCATAGGTGCAGGCCGTGTCCAGACCGGCGGCGATGACGCCCGCATGCAATATGCCATGCTGCTGTGTGAGCTTTTCATGAAAGGGCAGTTCGATCTCCACCAGCCGGTGTTCGATACGGCTGATCTCAGCATCGATGGCCTGCACAACACCCTGCCGCGCAAAACTTCGTTCTATCCGCTGACGAAAATCGCCGGGATCCGTGATCTCCATGGCCTACCTGCCTGCTTTAAGTCCCATCGCAAACTGACATGGCGTGTGGCGGCAGGCAAGGCAAGGCCCGGGCAGGCAGAAATTAGTTCAGAATGCCGATACTCGCATTCAGCACCGTGGCAAAGGCAACCCACAACGCATAGGGCACGAAAAGCCACATGGATACGCGGTCACGGCGATAGGTTAGTGCTATGAAAGCCAAAATGCACACCAGCATCGGAATGATGATGATCAGGGCGCCCGCCGGGCTCTGCATGCCGAAAAAGATCGGAGACCACAGGAAACTCAGCACCATCTGGGTGAACCAGAGGCGCATGCGCGTTCCCATTCGCTTCCTGATCCATGTGCGTGCACCGGCGATACCGATCAACACGTAAAGCGTGGTCCAGACCGGCCCGAAGATCCAGTTGGGTGGATTGAAGAATGGTTTCTGCAGCGATTGATACCATTCGCCCGGCACATTGTTGACGCCGATCAGCGCCCCAATGGCAACAACTGCAACCACGAAAACAACGTACACGGTAAGGTTTTTCATGACGCCTCAACTGCGCCTGCCGGGCTTTTGTTCCCGTGCTTTTTCAGTATTTTAGCTGGAGATACGCACAATATGCTGGTCCCATGCCACGTCGCTGCGCAGCGCCTCGAAAAATCCGTCATAGGAAGAAACCGCAATGCCCCGGGCGGCGGGTGCAACGCCCGCTGCTTCGCGCACGCTCACCTCTGAAACCACCCTCCCGGTTTTTGCATCGAGCGTCACGGCGGCGTTGCCATTGGGTGAGGTCAGGCCCACCAGCCCCTCGCGTCGGTTGACGGCGATGGCTCCGACATAGTTGGCAAGACGCACTGTCGTTTCCTCCGGCAGATCGACGAAAGCCACATCCTCACCCTTGGCGAAGTGGCCGACCAATGGCGGCAGATCGTTGCGCGGTCCCTCATATTGGCAGGCGAACCAGATGCGGCCGTCATCGCCAAGGTCGACGTGGCGGGTGGAAAGCTGGCGCAGCCGGTCCGGCATCGTATGTTTCTGGATCAACTGACCAGTAGCGGCGTCCAGAAGCACGAGAGACGGTTCCATGCTGTCGATATTGAGTTTGGTGCGGCCGAAATCCGGGTGGGTTTCGATGCCGCCATTGGCGATCACGATCAGCCGCCCGTCATCGCTCACCGTCATGTCATGCGTACCGACGCCATGTGCGTCATATTCACCGATGCGGGTAAATCCGTTTTTGGCGTCGTACAACCCGATAACACCGCGATTGCCGTCGAAGTCGTTTTCGCTGGCATAGAGGATCGCCCCATCGGGCGAGAATTGGCCGTGGCCATAGAAATGGCGGTTCTCCGGCGTGTGCATCACGATCGGCTCGCGGTGTTGCGCGGGATCGAAGGCCATGAAGAAGGTGCCGGGCCGGCGCGCGAAGGCCACGGTCGTACCCGTCGCGCGGCTCGTCGCCATTCCGTGGGCGCGGGCGGGAAGCACAACGCGGTCGATGATTTCGCCGCGTTCGCTCACCGTCGCAATGCCGTAGGAGCCGTCACGGGCGCGGAAGGCCGAAGCAAAGACCGCGTCTGCCCGTTCCAGCGCATAAAGTGAACGGGGAGCCAGCGCGGCGAGGAAGGGAACTCCCGCCGCTTTGATGAAGCTGCGCCGATCTATCAGCATCCGTTTGGTGCCTGATATCATCGGGTCAGTCTCCATCGGCGAAGGAAAAGCCGGAACTGAGGCCGATTGCGCCGCCATATTGATCGTTCAAGCGGTAGATCAGGTCTTTGCCATTGAGCAGCAGATAATCCACCTTGGCGCGCTGATCGTCCTGATCCAGCGCCTTTTGCACATCCGTATCGATTGTCCCGGCAACCCGGATCATCGATTTGGCGATGAAGTCGATGGAGTTGACGATGGAGCGTTGATCGGGCGGCACGAGTTCAACCATATCGGCCGTATGCAACAGGGTCTGAACGGCCTTGATATTGGCGGAGATGCTCTTCCAGGTCAGGCCCGAGCGCCAGTAAATGGCGGTGCGGGGAAACTTCGCCTTGTCCGGTCCCTTGTAGAAGGTTTCGATCCGCTGGTCGCGGATTGCCTCGGAGCCGTGTACGAGAATGCCGAGCAGGGCAACCAGCGCCTCGCGCTCGTCGCGAAAGACGGGATTGTCCGCTCCAGGCTGTGTCCAGTTTTTCTGCGCGCCGTCAGGGGCGTTCCAGCTATCGGAAAGCTCAGCTGCCACATTGGCGATATTACCGGCGATGGCCGCGCCGAAGCGGCAGCGGAAATCGCCCTTTTTGTCGAGAAGTTCTTCCGCGCCAGTGCCGTAAAGCACGAATTCCAGCGCGCCAAGCCCCTGTGCCGCGACGCTCTTGCCCTTCAGGCCGTCGGCGCTGGTGACGCTTTCATCTTTTTCCGACAGGTAGCGCTGCACCTGTTTCAGCCCCAGCCCCTTCTTGTCGGGGTAATAAAGAACGCGCTCGAAACGGTTCTGCTCGATGACAGGACCGACCCGCACGATCTCGATGGTCGACCAACTCGCCACCGTATCGGCAAAGGCTGCTTTGGCTGCCTCATCGGTCGTTTGGGAGGGCGAGGCGCAGAAAGCCTTCATGCTGCCTTCCAACCTGTCTGCCGATTGCCGGAAGTGGTCGTAACCGGGGCGAATGAAGCCGTTCACCGCCTTCTCCATGACACCTCGCACCTGTGCGGGGTCAAGCGGCGGTGGCGGCATCAGTTCCACATCCTGTGCCATCGCCGGCTGATTGGTCAAAAGCAGCAGCACGGAAACGAGGCCGGATATTTTTCGCATGGCATTTTTCATCAAAGGGACTCCAGAAAAGCCAGCAAAGCCTGCCGGTCGGATTTTTGCAAGGCGGCAAAGGCGTCGCGCTCTTTTTGCCCTTCGCCACCGTGCCACAATATCGCTTCCGTCAGGCTGCGCGCGCGCCCGTCATGCAGGTAAAAACCGTTCCCATTGACGTTCTGCGTCAGGCCGATGCCCCAGAGCGGCTGGGTGCGCCACTGTCTGCCGTTTGCTTCACCCACCTGCTGGCCGTCGGCAAGCTCCTCTCCCATGTCATGCAAGAGGAAGTCCGAGTAGGGCCAGACCAACTGGAACGAATGCATCGGGTCGGTGGCATTCCGGCGGGTGACGAATTTCGGCGTATGGCAGGCCGTGCAGCCGGATGCGTAAAACAGCTGCTTGCCCTTAAGAACGGTCGGATCACCGGCATTTCGTCGCTGCGGCACGGCGAGGTTTTCGGTGTAGAAGGTCACGAGATCGAGAACCGGATCAGGGGCTTCCACTGGCCCCAGCCGAGGCTGCACGCCGGTCGGCATGGCCAGACAGTCCTTCTGGGCATCGGTGCAATCGCCATAGGGGGTCGGCGCATCCGGCGTGGAGATGCCAATATCGTGGGAGAAGGCGCTGGCGCTTTGATCGCGCACACTTGCATTCTGGGCTTTCCAGCCGAACCGCCCGAGCTTCACCGCGCCGGTGCGATGATCCTTGACCCATGCCGGACGCCCGGTAATGCCGTCGCCATTTTTATCATCGGGATCGGCTTTGGCCAGAATATCGGCGTCGCTGATGGCCTCGATCAGGCCAAGCCCGAGGGTGGGCATCGCGATCCGCGCCGACAGCGTCGTATCGGCGCCAACCGGGCCATAGTTGAGGTCGGCCACGGCATAGGCGGGCTTGCGTAGCATCACCACCTCGCCATCCGAAAGACGCACCGGCATTTCAGTGTAGGAGATGACCGGCCTGCCCTCGGCGGCAAGACCGGGAATGGCAAGGTTCTGCAACTGCCTGCCATAGGTCTCGTCGGGAAAATTCAGCACCTCATGGCGCGCAATCGCCGCCCGTTCTCCATCGTTGCGAGCCGGCCGCGCCAGCCGCAGAAACAGGGAAACGGCGTCTTCTCCGGCAAGAGGCGGGCGGCCCCTGCCGTCCTTCACATGGCAGGTCTGGCAGGATCGGGCATTATAAAGCGGCCCCAAACCATCCGATGCCTGTGTGGAGGAGGGGGAGGAGACCCAGAGCTTCTGGAACAGCGCGTTGCCGAGCTTGAAATCCTGCTTCCGCTCGAAGGACATGCTGGCGGAAGGATGCGAAAATGCGCCGCTGTCGGGTTTGTTGGTGCTGGTTGTCGCGCCACCGGACATCGCCTCGAAGGGCTCCGGTTTCGTAAAATCCGTCGTCGGCGTGGTCACGGCCTGAACACGGCTGCGGTCTTTCTCCGTCAGATCATCACGCAACGGCGCGGCAAGCGTTGCCGATGCCAGAAGACAGGCTGCCCCGGCGAAGAAAAACGGCTTGCGGATCGGCAGCAGTGACAATTCCATGGAAATCAGGAGCACATGGGAGAAACGGGCCGCAGTGCATTGCGGCCCGTCCTGCCGCTTATTTGAAGACGGCGTTCGGGTTATCGAGGCTGTCGGAGCCTTCGAGATCGATCTTGCCGAGATCGAGTGCGGCGATGACGCGTTCAACGGTCTTCGTCTGGTCGATGAGACCGTCGATGGCCGCCTGAACCACGGCGTTGCCTTCCTTGTTGCCTTCGCCGATCATCTGGTCATAGGCCTCGACGGTCTGGGCGCGCTTTTCCATCGCGTGCATGGCGTCGAGCGTCTTGTTCAGCTTCGCCGTCATTTCATCGTTCAGCGCCTTGTCCTTGGCGCCGACCAGTTCGGCCAGCGAGGCGCCGGTCATCTTCGTGCCGTCCACCCGAGTATAGTCGCCGGTATAGGCCGAAGCGATGCCGACGGCGTCGTTCAGATGCGAATTATAGGTATTGTCGGAGAAGCAATCATGCTCCTCTTCCGGGTCGTGCAGCAGAAGGCCGAGCTTCATGCGCTCGCCGGCCAGCTCACCATAAGAAAGCGAACCCATGCCGGTGAGAATGGCGGTGAGGCCGGCTTTCGGATCGGCTTTCACCGTCTTCGTGGCTTCGCCTTCTGGCGCCCAGGCGTCCACCATCTCCTGGAGATCCTTTATCAGCAGGGTGGAGGCGGATTTCAGATAGTCGGCGCGACGGTCGCAATTGCCGTTTGTGCATTTTGCCTTGTCGTAGTCGGTATAGGGACGGTTGCCCGCGCCCGGTCCGGTGCCGTTCAGATCCTGGCCCCAGAGCAGGAATTCGATGGCGTGGTAACCGGTGGTCACATTGGCTTCGACATCACCCGCCTCGTGTAGGCTTTCGATCAGTTCAGGGGTGATCTTGGAGGCGTCGACCTCTTCACCACTGATCTTGATCTTCGGATTGGCGATGAGGTTGGCGACGTAAAGCTCGTTCTCGTCGCTTTCCGTGCCATAGGAACCGTCGACATAGTCGATCAGGCCTTCATCCAGCGGCCAGGCATTCACCTTGCCTTCCCAATCGTCAACGATCGGGTTGCCGAAACGGTAGACTTCCGACTGCTGGTAGGGAACACGCGCCTTGATCCAGGCTTCGCGGGCGGCCTTCAATGTCTCTTCGCTTGGCGTTGCGATCAGCGCATCGATCGCCTTGTCCAGCGCCTTCGCCGTGGTCAGCGAATCCTCGTATTTCGCATGCGCGACATCGGCGTAATGCTTGACGACGGCAGCCGCATCAGTGGCGGCCTGTGCGGGAAGCGCGGTGAAAGCCGCCGATGCGGCAAGAAGCGCGAAAGAGGCGCTGAGAATGGTTTTGCGGATCATGATCCCTCTCCTTGGGCAGGCATGAAAAGACTTCACGCTGCGGCCAGCGAGTTCTGACCCAATCACAAACTTGTGTCAAACATTCTAGTTTAGAATGCTTTGAAACAAGCTCGGTCGGTATTTCGCAAGTAAAATCGCTGCGTGCAAATCGGCTTTTATGCTTTGCGTTTCATCAAGCAGAAGAAGAAACCGTCCGTATCTGTGGTTGCAGGTGTCAGCGTCACTGTCTTTCCGTCGGAGGAATGCGGTTTGTTCGCATTTGCACCGAAAGTCGTCTGCCAGCGCTCCAGAGCCGAACCAATGACAAATTCAGGATTTTCCTCGCAGAAACGCCGGACCTGCTGTTCGTTCTCCTCAGGCAGAACGGAGCAGGTGACATAAAGCAACTCGCCGCCCGGGCGCACGAAACCCTTCGCCTGCGAAAGTGCCTCACTCTGCTGCTGCACGCGTTCTTCCAGATTGCGTGCTGTCAGCCGCCATTTGGTGTCGGGGCGGCGGCGCCATGTCCCGGTGCCGGTGCACGGCGCATCCACCAGAACGCGGTCGAATTTTCCCTGGAAGGGCACAAGCCCGGCGGTACGGTCATGAACCTGCACGTTGCGGGTGCCGGCTCGTTTCAGCCGCTCGATGATCGGCGCGAGTCGCTTGCGGTCGGCATCGAAGGCGTGAACCTGGCCTTTATTGTTCATGCTGGCAGCCATGGCCAGCGTCTTGCCGCCGCCTCCGGCGCAATAATCGAGGATTTGTTCGCCCTCATGCGCGCCGGCGAGATCGGCAACAATCTGCGAGCCTTCGTCCTGCACTTCGAACCAGCCCTTCTGGAAGGACAGTTCGGCGGTCACATTCGGCAGGCGGGAAGGACCTTCGCCGGCGGGGATGCGCACGCCCTGACGGGCGATACGGGTGCCTTCCGCGCCGCTTTCCTCGAGCGCCTTCAAAACTTTTTCGCGGGTTGCCTTCAGCGTGTTGGCGCGCAGGTCAAGGGTTGGCCGCTCATTCAGCGCCTGCGCTTCAGTGAGCCAGTTTTCGCCAAATGCCGTTTCGAAGGAAGATTGCACCCATTCGGGAATATCACCCTGAATATGGGCCGGTGCATCACCGAGAGAGCGGGAAAGAAAGGCCTGCTGCCTTTGTTCGTCTGGCGCGGCGGGGGCGAACTTGTCGCCATCGAATTCCGCCGCCAGTTCCGAAAAGCTTTTGCCCCATTGGCGCAGCAGCACGGCATAGCCCAGCGAGGCGGCGCTGTCGTCATCCATCAGCCAGGCGTGTGACAGCTTCATGCGCAAGGCGTCATAGACGATGTTGCCGATCGCAGCCCGGTCACCGGAGCCTGCGAAACGATGGGCAAGCCCCCAGTCCTTCAATGCATCGGCGACAGGACGTTTGCGCCCTTCAATATCCGCCAATACTTCGATTGCTCCGGCCAAACGCCCGCCCAAACGCATTGTCTACCTCATTTTGCTGATAAGCCCGGTTGGTAGACGCGAATGGCGGCGAGGGCAAGGCTCAATCGGCCTTGACGATCTCGTAGCAGACCTTGGCGGTGCCGGAACTGATCATGCCGATGTTTTTGGCGGCAGCCTTGGAAAGATCGAGAACGCGACCCTTGATGAACGGACCGCGGTCATTGATGCGCACCACCACGGCTTTGCCGTTGCGCGCGTTGGTTACCTTGACCTTGGTGCCGAACCGCAGCGAGCGGTGAGCGGCGGTCAGGTTGGCGGCGTTCATACGCTCGCCCGAAGCAGTCTTGGAGGTCAACGCATACCACGATGCGCCTCCACAACCATTTGCCGCATTCGCCTGAAGAGGCGCGATGATGGAACAGGCGGCTATAGTTGCAGCGGTGAAAGTTATACGACGGATATTCAACAAACTGTGCTTCCCTGAAAATCGGCCCCGCGCCGATTGATTGTGCCCTTGCTAAACGACCATAAACTGGCCTGAACGCCTTTTGATGCGAGATTGTAGGGCGAGGGAAAAATGGCGAAAAAAAGCTAAGCTCAAATCACGAAGTGTTACAGGCTGTAATATTCGTGATCATTAGCCGGAACGGTGTCCGAGTGACGGGTGGACACCAAAATGGAAAAAATAACGCAGAATCAATGCGCAATCGAAATGCTGTTGCAAGTCACGGCTTCGTGAATCCACTTCACGAAATGTGAGTGAAATATTTTTCTAATTGCTATGATTTTAGTGAATTTTGTTTGGTTAATAAAGTCCTAATTGACCAAAATACGACGAAAACCATCCGAAAAAGTGGGTTTGGAAGGATTTTTCATCGTTTTTAAAGGCCCGGTTTTCAGCCCCGCCAGAGGCCGGATTCCCACAACTGCGTCAGCGAGATTTTGTACTCCGGAAAGTCGAAATTGAAGCCGAGGCTGCGTATTTTAGCGTTGGAAACACGCTTGTTCTCGCCGTAGAAGGAGCGCGCCATAGGGGTCAGATCGGCGGTTTCGAATGCCTGTTCGGGCGGCGGCTCCACACCCATCAACGTGGCGGCGAAGCTCACCACATCCTGCGGCGGGCAGGGTTCGTTATCGGTGACGTTGAAGATGCCGCGTTCATTCTTGCTCGCCAGAAAGGCAAGTGCCGCACCAATATCCTCGACCCGGATGCGATTGAACACCTGATCTTTCTTTACCAGTCTGCGTGCCGTTCCCTTCTCGAAATTCATGAAGGTATTGCGTCCGGGGCCATAAATTCCGGACAGACGAAGGGTGACAAGCGGCACATTTGTTTTTTCGGCAGCTGCCGCCCAGGCGGTTTCAGCGGCCACCCGCTCCACGGAACGGGCGGAGACCGGGCGGCAGGGGCTCTCCTCATTCACCCATGCGCCGTCATGGTCGCCATAAACGCCGACGGTGGAGAGATAAGCCATCCATTGCAGCTTCGGCAGGAACCGTTTCAGATCGCTGCCCAACAGCGCCAGCAGCGGATCGCCTTGCCCGCCAGGCGCAATGGACTGGACGAGATGTGTGATATTGCCCATCGCGGCGATGAGATCGTCATTAAGATGAACGCCATCAAAAAGGAATGGCGTCATGCCTGTGGTTTCGAGGTTCGGGAACTTATTCTCACTGCGCGTTGTACCGGAAATAGTATCAGCCGCGGATTTCAGTGCGTTTGCGATGGCTTTTCCCGAATATCCCGCGCCGAAAATCATCACATGCATGCGTCACGCCTCTGCCAGTTGCCATTCCATTGCCGCCTCCGGGTCAGATTCCGGCGCACGGGTGGCAGAGTAAGTACGGAATTCCTCCCTGTCCATAAGATGCGACAAAGCCCATGCGGCCATACCACGCACCTCCGGCGAAGGGTCGGTTTCGGCAAGTGCCTTGCATTGTTCCACGAATTGCCGGTCGGCGGAGTTTCCCGCCGCGATCAGCACATTGCGGATAAACCGGTTGCGACCGATGCGCTTGACCGGGGAGCCGCTGAAAAAGCTGCGGAAGGCGGCATCGTCGAGCGTCAGCAAGAAGGAAATGGAAGGTTCCTTCAGATCCTCGCGCGCCTGCAATTTCATCTCGGAGGCGCTTGCCGCAAACTTGTTCCACGGGCAGGCGGCAAGGCAATCGTCGCAGCCATAGATGCGGTTGCCAATCATCGGCCGGAATTCGTGCGGGATCGGCCCCTTGTGTTCGATGGTGAGGTAGGAGATGCAGCGGCGCGCATCTAGCTGATAGGGAGCGGGGAAGGCGGCCGTCGGACAGGCATCGAGACAGGCGCGGCAGGAGCCGCAATGATCCTTTTCGGCCTCATCAAGACAGAGCTCGGCGGTGGTGAACATGCTGCCAAGAAACAGCCATGAGCCGTGGGTGCGGCTGACCAGATTGGTATGTTTGCCCTGCCAGCCAAGCCCGGCGGCGGCGGCAAGCGGTTTTTCCATCACCGGCGCGGTATCGACAAAGACCTTCACATCCTCACCGGCGCGTGCGGCAAAGCGGGTGGCAATCTCTTTCAACCGGCCCTTGATGATGTCGTGATAATCGCGATTGCGGGCATAGACCGAAATGGCCGCCTTGTCCGGTTTGGAAAGCAGGCCGCGCGGGTCTTCCTCCGGGCCATAATTGAGGCCGAACATGACGATGGAGCGCACATCGCCCCACAGCGTTTTCGGCTCAGCCCGGCGAGCCTCCGTTTCTTCCATCCACGCCATCGTGCCGTGGTAACCCTTCTCGAGAAACAGCCTCAGCCGTTCCGGCGCCAGCGGAATGCTGTCCGGTGTGGTGATGCGGCAGAGATCGAAGCCAAGCGAAAGCGCTTCCTGACGAACGAAATCCGTCAGTTTGCGCGCGCGTATCCGCTGCTTGTCGCTGGCAACGTCGATGGCCGTTTCTCCCGAGGGTTATTCTGCGACATATATATGCTCAACGCGGGCCGCAGCAAATAACCGGGAAGGCGACGCTTTAAAAATCCAGGTCGGCGTAGTGGGAGGAAGGGGCAAGGCGCGGAATGCGCTCGCTCAGGAACGGCCGGAAAGAGGGACGGGATTTCAGCCGCTGATACCATTCCTTGGCAATCGGCGCCTCGAGCCAGTTGATCTCACCAAGATAATCCAGCACCGAAACGCCAGCTGCGGCGGCAAGGTCGGCATAGCTCAACCGGTCGCCGGCAAGCCATGTTCGCGAACCGGCCAGCCACTCCAGATATTTGATGTGCTGGCGGATATTGTTGCGGGCAGTGCGCAACAGCTTGGAATCCGGCGGACCGCCACCCTGCGCTGTCGTCATCTGCAATTTATAAACCCGCTCCCGCACCAGCGGCCGGGTCACGTCATTTTCCATCTTCTGCAGAAACCACTCGGTCAGGCGGCGGATTTCCGCCCGCTGAAACGGGTCTTCTGCCAGAAGTCGCCTGTCGCGCTTCAAAACCCCATGCGTTTCGTCAAGAAACTCGGCAAGCACGTAAGGCCCGCTCAGCGAGCGCATATTGTCATCCAGATAGACCGGCAGGGTGCCGGCCGGATTGAGCGCCAGAAACTCCCGTCGTCTTTCCCACGGCTGCTCTTCCACGAGATCGGTCTGGAACCCGTATTCTGCGAGGATCAGACGAACGAACCGGGATGCGGTCGACATCGGAGAATGAAAGAGAGTTGGCATCGGTACTCAATTTTTACGATTGGTTGTCATGATCGGCATTTGCCGGAAAACTTTTTCAGTTTCGCTTCATCAAGACGCTATAAGAGCTTGGCTACTTTAAAACAAGTTTAACGCAATTGCTTTCCTTTGCCGCTTTCCCCTGAAAAAAGGATACCTCATGGGTGACCAATCGATCATCAGCGCGCTTCTGCTGGGCATTATCGAGGGTCTGACGGAGTTTATTCCCGTTTCCTCAACGGCGCATGTGCTGCTGGCCGGGCATTTCCTCGGCTTCAAATCACCCGGCAATACCTTTGCCGTTCTTATTCAGCTCGGCGCGATCCTCGCAATCCTTCTTGTTTATTTTCAAAAACTTATATCGATCGCACTCGCTTTGCCGACAAGCGCCAAGGCGCGTCGCTTCGTGCTGGCCGTCGCGCTTGCCTTCCTGCCGGCGGCGGTGATCGGGGCCTTAGCGCATGACTTCATCAAGACGGTGCTTTTCGAAACACCAATGCTGATTTGTGTCGTCCTGATCATCGGCGGCGTCATATTGCTTGCTGTCGACCGCATGCCATTAAAACCAAAATATACCGACATCATGGATTATCCGCCGTCGCTCGCCTTCAAGATCGGCCTCTTTCAGTGCCTTGCGATGATCCCCGGCACCTCCCGCTCCGGCGCCACAATCGTCGGCTCGCTGCTGATGGGTACGGACAAGCGTTCCGCTGCCGAATTCTCGTTCTTCCTGGCAATGCCAACCATGCTCGGCGCTTTTACCCTCGATCTCTACAAGAACCGCGATGCACTGAGCTTCGATGATGGCGCGCTGATTGCCGTCGGTTTCATCGCCGCTTTTGTCTCCGGCCTGTTCGTTGTGCGCTCGCTGCTGGACTTCGTCTCGCGGCGCGGTTTTGCACCTTTCGCCTGGTGGCGCATCGTCATCGGCTCGCTGGGGCTGATAGCACTTCTGGTTTTTGGTTAAGCCAGTGAATGCCGGCCTTCTTTAATGGCCTGACCGAAAACGAAAAAGCGCCCCGGAAAACCGGAGGCGCTTTTTCTTTGAAGCTTGTAGAGGCTGATCAGTTGGTGCTGATCGAAGCCGTTGCGCAGGGATCGACGCCGTAAGCGGGAGCGCAACCGCTCTTACCCGCCGCAACCGTTCCCGGCGCCATGAAAGAACCCGCCAGAACCACCAAAGCCGCACACGCAAAAAAGAGTGCGATAGATCTGCCCATTTTATGATTGCCTTTCAGACGTTCGTTCGCGCGGATGATGCCGCCGTGTGTGAATTGAGGGTCCGGGATATGTTTGGAATGTGGCCAATATCAATAAAGGAGCTTGCTGAATACCGGGTTAATGCGAAGTCTTTTCCACAGTTGCGCTTGTGCCACGCTTACCTGTTGCGGCCAGATAGCCGTTAACTTTTACCCGGCTTTGCAACGCCGTCCGTGTTGATGCTGCACCTCCCCTTCAGTTGAGGGAGAAATGCGCCAATAGCGGTTTGGTTGCAATTCAATCGCGCAAAAACAAAAAGCGGGAATGGCTCCCGCTTCCGTTCAAAATGGCGATGCCTGAAGTGCAGTTTCAGGCGGCTTTTCCGGCGTTGGAGAACTGACCATGTGTGCGGTACTGCACCATGTAGGAGGGCAGAACCGAAGCGACACGAACGGGGTTGATGCCGATGCCTTCCAGTGTCAGGCCGTTCTTTTCCGCCTCGCTGGAAACGACATTGTCCTTTTTCAGCATGGTCACCTGATCGGCCGTCAACGGTGGCGTGATGAGCGGCACCAGTGAAGCGATCTTGCCGATCATCGAGGCGACGCCAAAAGGCAGATTGATGAAAGGACGCTGACGGTAAGTTGCTGCAAGAACAGCCTCAAGACAGTCGCGGAACGTCATCACGTCCTGACCGCCAAGTTCGTAGATAGCGCCGGGCTTCAGCTTGCCATCGACGCTGCGGGCAACCGCCTCGGCGACATCCTCGACATATACAGGCTGGAATTTGGTTTTTCCACCGCCGATCAGCGGCAGGAAAGGCAGGCTGCGGGCCATCTTGGCGAATTTGTTGAAGAAATCGTCTTCCGGTCCGAAAATGATCGACGGGCGCAGGATCACCGCGCCTGGCAGAACGGAATGGATGGCGGCTTCAGCGCGGCCCTTGGTGCGGCCATAGCCGGTCTGCGAATTTGCTTCCGCCCCGATGGCGGAGATATGCGTCAGCGTCGCGCCGGCGTCGCGGGCGGCTTCGGCAATGGCCTTGGCGCCGAATTCCTGCACGGCGTCAAAGGTGTTGCGGCCGCTTTCGGTCAGGATGCCGACGCAATTGACCACGTGGTCTGCATCTTCGACGGCTTTGATTATGGAGTCGCGATAACGCAGGTTCGCCTGGGCGAAGGAAATCTGGCCGACATTGCCGAGCGGCTGCAGGAAACCGGCAAGATCCGGCCGACGCACGGCAACGCGGATGCGATAACCGCGCTTGGCGAGCATTCTCACGACATGCCGCCCGACAAAACCCGAACCGCCGAAAACGGTGACGAGGGGTGGAAGGTTGGCCAAGGTCATGGGAGGCTCCTCAGAAGCTGTCGATAAAGCGTTTTTCAGTCTCTTAGCCCAAAGCCGCGCGCGCGTGAAGAGACGTTGTCGCAAGGCATGGCCAAGGTTTTACAAATCAGCCAAGTTTTGCAAATCGGCCAAGTTTTGCAAATCGGATTGAAGGTCGTCAAATTCCTTCAACGATCATCATATCGGTATCGGCGATGTCCTGACGAATTTTGGCCGCAGCCTGGTATTCGGGGGAGTGGTAGCAATCGATGGCGTGTTGCACCGAGGGGAACTCGATCACGACGTTGCGTCCGCGCGCCTTTCCTTCCAGTTCGGTCAAAGCGCCGCCCCGCGCGAGGAAATTGGCGCCAAACCGCTCGAAAGCGGGCTTCGCCGTCGCGACATAATCTTTATAGCGCTCGTTGTCGCGTACATCGACGTGGGCGATCCAATATCCCTTTGCCATTTCATCTCCTCCTATTGTCGTTACTGATTGGCCGGAAAGCTGGCGCGCAGCATGTCATCGAGAATGGCGCGGGCTGCCGCCTTCGGGTCTTCCGCCCTGACGATCGGACGGGCGACGACCAGATGGCTAGAGCCGGCCTTGATGGCATCGTAAGGCGTCATCACCCGCTTTTGGTCGCCGAGATCTGCTCCAGCCGGGCGAATGCCGGGGGTGACGACAGCGAGGTCCGGGCCGAGAATTTCGCGCACTGCCGTCGATTCCTCGGCCGAGCAGACGATGCCGCCCATGCCGGCCTCACGCGCCTGCTGCGCCCGGCGCAGCACCAGCGAACGGGCATCGGAGGCGTAACCGGCTTCCGCCAGATCGCTGTCGTCCATCGAGGTCAGCACGGTGACGCCGAGCAGGCAGAGACCGGAACCTTCGGCCGCCTTGACCGCGGCGCGCATGGCCTTCGGATAGGCGTGCAGGGTCAGCATCGACATGCCCATGCGGGCGATGTTTTCGACACCGGATGCGACGGTATTGTCGATATCAAGCAGCTTCATGTCGAGAAAGACCTTTTTGCCGCTCTGAACAAGGTCACGCGCAAATTCGAGACCGCCTGCGAATACCAGCTGATAACCGATCTTGTAGAAGAGAACCTCGTCGCCGATTTTCGAAACGATGTCTTCGGCCTGCTGCACAGTCGGAACGTCCAGCCCGACGATGAGTTTTTCGCGCGCGGTCATTGTCTTATCCCTGCCATGTTTCCATTGGCGTCCAGTCGCATGTGGGAGACGCGGCTGCAAGTGAAAACTCGGCGATGGGAAAGCGGAAAAGATTGCCGCCGCCCGGAGGCTGGTCCTTGGCGCGGCTGATGCCACGACCTTCAATATGGCATTTTAACAGCGTGCCCACGCCGCCATGGCCGACAAAGGCGATAGGCTGCTGTGGTTCGTGCCTGTCGAGAACAGCTTTGACCGCACCGATGATACGGGCCTGCGCGTCGATCGCTCTTTCCCAACCGTGAAAGCTCTCATCAGGGTGGGCAAAGAACCAGTCCGCCGCCTTTTCGAATTCCGGCGGCGGCAGGAAGCCGGTGGCGGACCGGTCGTTTTCATGCATCGCTTCGATAATCTCTATCGCCGCACCGGAGGTTTCCGCGAGGATACGGGCGGTTTCGATCGCCTTGGTTTCGGCGCTGGAAACGATGCGCCGCAATGCCCGCGCCCAGGGGAGGCGGCTTGCCTCCCGCGCCCGCTCGGCACCCCTGTCCGAAAGCCCCCAATCAGGAACGGGAACCATCGGATCGATCTTGACCTGAGGATGGGTGATATAAAGCGCGTGCATGAAACCGGTCCTCAAAGGCAATGGAAAGGGCAAACCAACACCCTAACCATCCGTCACGACCGGGAAATGACGGTCTTAGCCATTCTGTCGAATGGTCAGGCCCGCGTATAGGTCCACAATTGTGCCGGCGGAATATTGCGCACGATGAAATCGAAATGGCGGATGTGGTAGAGATGCGGCTGCGCGACGATCGGGGAAATCGGACCGTAGGATATCTGCACCACGGGGCGGCCATGCGGCACGCGCTTCAGCAGTTCGTCAAGAAGCTTGATACGGGCGGCCATCGGGAAATTCAGCATCGGCACGGCGGAAACGACGCTGTCGAACATCTGGTCCTTGTGTTCACCGAGTGTCGTATCGAGATCGAAGGCGTCGCCATTGACGAAATTGACGCCGGGGTAGCTCCGCAGCAGCTGACTATAGAAATCGGTCGAATATTCGATGGCCGTCAGGCTTTCCGGCTTGATGCCGCGCGCCAGAATGGCCTTGGTGATGACGCCCGTGCCCGGGCCGAGTTCGAGAACCGGCAGGCCGGAATGGGGATTGATGACACTCGCCATTTTTTTCGCCGTGATCGACGATGTCGGGACAATGGCGCCGACTTTTTTCGGTTGGCTCACCATGCCCTTGAAAAAGCGGATTTCTTCCTCAAATTTCTGCTCAAGGCGTTGCTTCAGGTTAAGTGCCATAATTCCCCTCGGATACATTTTTGGTCATTGTCAAAAAACGGTTACGCACTGTTGATCTCATTTGGCGCAAAAACAAGGCAAAATGTCGTAACTGGAAAAATTCGCTTATCGTTTGAAACACGCGGTAGCCGAATCAAAAAACGCCGGTGAAGCGATCCACCGGCGTTTTTGATTGAATTGGCAAAAAACAGCCGTTTAAACGCGCATCGGCATCAGAACATAGAGTGCATCATCGCCGGCGGTGTCGCGAACGAGCGTCGGCGATCCGGCATCTGCCAGCAGAAAAATCGCATCTTCGCCGGATAGCTGCGAAGTGATGTCGAGGAGATATTTGGCATTGAAGCCGATTTCCATCGAATCATTGTCGTAACCAACGGCCACTTCTTCGGTAGCACTTCCCGAGTCGGGATTGTTGACGGTCAGCGTCAACTGGCCGTCAGTTAGCGCCAGCTTCACGGCGCGGCCGCGCTCGGACGAAATCGTCGAGACACGATCCACGGCCCGCGCGAAGGTCTGGCAATCGACGCGCATTTCCTTGTCGTTGCCGGTGGGGATCACGCGCTGGTAATCCGGGAAGGTGCCGTCGATGAGCTTCGAGGTCAAAACCACCGAACCGATGGTCAGGCGGATTTTGGCGTCCGAGACTTCTGCGGTGACTTCCAGTTCCGGATTGTCCATCAGCTTCTGCAATTCGCCGACGGTCTTGCGCGGAATGATGATGCCAGGCATGCCTTCGGAACCGGAGGGCGCATCCACATCGGCGCGCGCCAGACGGTGACCGTCCGTCGCGACAGCGCGCAGCTTCAGGTCGCCGCCGCTTTCGATGGTGTGGAAGAAGATGCCGTTCAGGTAATAACGCGTCTCTTCGGTCGAAATCGCAAACTGCGTCCGGTCGATCAGCATCTTTAGATCGGTCGCCTTCAGTTTGAAAGTGTGGCTGAAGGTGCCGGCTGTCAGGTCAGGGAAATCGGTTTCCGGCAGGCATTGCAGCGAGAATTTCGAACGGCCGGAGGCAACCGTCATCGTGGAGCCATCAGGGTTGGTGGCCAGAAGCACCTCGGAACCGTCAGGCAGCTTGCGCACGATTTCATAAAGCAGGTGCGCCGGCACGGTGGTGGCGCCCGCCTGTTCCACCATGGCTGGTGTTGCTTCGGTGATTTCGAGGTCGAGGTCGGTCGCCTTCATGTCCAGATTGGCGCCGGATGCGCGAAGCAGGACGTTGGACAGGATCGGGATGGTGTTACGACGCTCGACAACCCTGTGCACGTGGTTCAGCGATTTAAGAAGGTTCGACCGCTCAAGAGTAATACGCATGGACGCTACCGCTTTCAACCGTTGCGAACCGGCCACCGCCGGATCGGCAAGAAGAGTCTTGACCGGCAAAAAGCCGGATAATGTGGACGGGCAAAATGGCAGAGTTATTGCAGAAAATGCAAGAGCCGAGTGCGTCTGCTTCCGCTCATTTTGCTGCTATACAGCATGATCCACAGGCTGGAACCGTCCATGGACCTTGTTCGCCGGTTTTCTATTGCCCATAAAGGAGGAAAAACCGGAGCGACCGGCCGGCAATAATCGGCCAGAATGATTGGAAGCCGTGTGACGGAAGAACTATCGAACATCGATGCCAGACAGGCAACAAGGGAATTCAGGATCGGTACCGCCACCATTCCGGCACGGCCGCTGGAACCGGCGCTCTATCTTGTGGCCACCCCCATCGGCAATCTCGGCGATATTACCATCCGTGCGCTGGAGACGCTGGCTTCGGCGGATGTTCTCGCCTGCGAGGATACCCGCGTCACCCGTATCCTGCTTGAACGCTACGGCATTCGTACGCGGCCACTCGCCTATCACGAGCACAATGCGAACGAAGCGGGGCCGAAGCTCATCGCCGCCCTGGAAGCCGGAAAATCCGTGGCACTGGTATCGGATGCCGGAACGCCGCTCGTTTCCGATCCCGGTTATCGTCTTGGTCAGCTGGCACTTGAGGCAGGCCATCGCGTTGTGCCGGTACCGGGCGCATCGGCGCCGCTTGCCGCCCTTGTCGGATCGGGCATGCCGAGCGATGCCTTTCTATTTGCAGGTTTCCTGCCGGTGAAGGACCGCGGCAAGCGGGATCGTTTTGCCGAACTTGCGAAAATCCCCGCCACTTTGATCTTCTTTGAATCGCCGCGCCGCATCGGCAGCTCCCTCAAGGTGGCGTCGGAAGTGCTTGGCCGCGACCGGCGCGCTGTGGTCTGCCGCGAGCTGACCAAGACTTTCGAGGAATTCCGGCGAGGCACGCTCAGCGAGCTTGCCGATTATTATGACGAGGATCGTGTGGTGAAGGGCGAGATCGTGCTGCTGATCGAGCCGCCCTCCTATGACGAAATTCCCGATATCGAGGATGTCGAAAAGCTCCTTAAGGATCTGGTCGCGACCATGCCTGCAGCCAAGGCCGCGGGCGAGGCATCGAAACTGACCGGCCTGCCACGCAAGGAGCTTTATCAACGCCTGCTGGATATGAAGGACAGGGATGGCGGCTGACGCGCGAAGGAACAAAAGACGCAAGGCCGAGCGGCGCGGCCACACGGCGGAATATTGGGCCGCACTCTATCTGCTGGTGAAGGGATATCGCATCCTCGCCATTCGTTATCGTACCCGGTTGGGGGAAATCGACCTCATCGCCCGCAAGCGGGATGTCGTTGCGATCATCGAGGTCAAGGCGCGATCTTCCGGGCTGGGGGCTATCGATGCGGTCGGCTCGCGTTCGCAGCAGCGCATCCGCGCCGCCGCCGATCTCTGGCTCTCCCGTCGCGGTGATGCTGCCCGGTTTTCACTGCGCTTCGATATCGTCGCCATTCTGCCGCGACGCCTGCCGCAGCATTTCATCGACGCGTTTTGAGGGGGAGGGAAGGCAATGTCCAGCGAGCGCGAAAAAATGGCCGCGGGCGAATGGTATAGCTGCATGGATGCCGAACTGGATGGGCTGCGCCTGCGCGCGCGCCGGGCCGTTCACCAGCACAATGCCGCGCTGCCGGATGAGCGCGGAGCCATGGCGCCGCTGCTGCACGCCCTCTTCGCCTCTGTCGCGGAAGGCGCATTTATCGAAGCCCCGTTTCATTGCGCTTACGGCTTCAACATCACGCTGGGCAGGAATGTCTATCTGAATACCAGCTGCGTCATTCTCGATTCCGCCAGGGTGGTGATCGGCGATGGGGCAATGCTCGGTCCGGCCGTGCAGATCTATTGTGCTGAACACCATCTGGACCCGGTTCCGCGCGCGCAAGGCATTGAAATCGCAAAGCCGGTGACAATCGGCCGTGATGTCTGGATTGGCGGCGGCGCAATCCTGCTGGCCGGCATTACCATTGGTGATGGGGCGATCGTCGGTGCCGGTTCGGTGGTGACGCGGGATGTGCCGCCGGGCGCGACGGTGGTGGGAAATCCGGCCCGTCCGATAAAGCGCAAGGACGCCTGAGACATCGATTTTTGAAAGAACGGAGTTCATTAACAGGCGCCGTAACAAATCTGACATGAAACTGTTAAAGAGGCGTCATGGAACCCCTCTATTCGCATCCTCATCCCAATAAATGGTGGAGAGGATTTAGTAATGTTGAAGAAGATTTCCATGGCCGCAGTGGCGGTCAGCATTTCGGCAACGTCTTCCATGGCTGCGACCAACATCACCTGGTGGCACGGTATGGGCGGCCGTAACGGCGAAGTCATCAACGAAGTTTCCCAGAAGTTCAACGAAGCCCAGAAGGAATGCGCTCTGACGCCGGTTTCCAAGGGTTCTTACGAAGAAGCACTGGCCAGCGGCATCGCCGCCTTCCGTTCCGGCGAACAGCCGAACATCCTCCAGGTTTTCGATGCCGGCGCTGCCACCATCATCAACGCCAAGGGTGCGGTCATTCCTGCGGAAGACCTCATCAACAAGGCCGGTTACAAATTCGACCGCGAAGCCTTCATCAACGGCGTGCGTTATTTCTACGCTGCAGCTGATGGCAAGTTCGTCGGCATGCCGTTCAACTCCTCTGCTCCGATCATGTATGTCAACGACGAAGCCCTGAAAAAGGCCGGCGTCGAAGCACCGAAAACCTGGGAAGAGTTCGAACAGGTTGCGCCGAAGCTGAAAGAAGCCGGTTACATCCCGCTCGTCCAGTCGCAGCTGACCTGGCAGTTCACGGAGAACTTCTTCTCCCGCAACAACATCCAGTTCGCCACCAACAATAACGGCTACGACAGTGTCACCGACACCAAGCTGAAGCTTACCGATCCGAACCTCGTCATGATGTTCGACAAGCTGAAGGACTGGAAGGACAAGGGCCTGTTCGCGTATTACGGCGCCGGCTGGAACGACAACCAGAAGCCGTTTGAAGAAGGCAAGGTCGCTTTCTGGATCGGTTCTTCCGGTTCGTTCGGTGGCCTGCAGAAGACGGCAACCATGCCGTTCTCGGCAACCTTCCTTCCCTACTGGGGCTCGATCAAGGGCGCTGGCACCAACTCCTTCATCGGCGGCGCTGCTCTCTTCGCAATGTCCGGCAAGTCCGAAGCCGAAAACAAGTGCGTGGCTGACTTCTTCCAGTTCCTGACCTCGCCGGAAATCCAGGTCTTCTATCATAAGGCAACCGGTTACGTCGCCATCACCAAGGCCGCTTACGAAAAGGCGAAGGCTGAAGGCTTCTACAAGGAAAAGCCGGTCGCCGAAGTCGGCATCCAGCAGCTGTCGCTGCCGGGCGGCGAATGGTCCAAGGGTTATCGCCTCGGCTTCTACCCGCAGATCCGCGCCGTCATGGAACGCGAATATAACCGCATTTTCTCCGGCGAAGTTACGCCGAAGGACGCCTTCGACATCATCGAGAAGGAAGGTAACGACCTTCTGGCCCGTTTCGCCAAGACGGCCGGCTGATCGATCTTTTCGAAACCAATGATCGTTGTCGAGCCTCCTTTCCGACGGAAGGGAGGCTCGCTTCTGGATAAGGAGGCGCAAGCGTGGCCTATACATCGTCTCAACCGCGTCTGGCCCGGTTTTTATCCGGCTGGTCCGCCAAGACTGGAAAACCCGCCAGGCCAGCTGAAGCCGGCATGAAGCGCGTACAGTTCTCCTCGTCCTTCGTACCCTACCTGTTTCTGGCGCCGCAGCTTGCGGTGATTTTCATCTTTTTCTACTGGCCGTCCGTCCAGGCCATTCAGTCTTCGTTTTATCTCGAAGACCCTTTCGGCTTCGGGGCCTCATTCGTGGGCTTCGCCAATTATTCGGACGCGATATTCAATCCGGAATATCTCAACATTGCCAAATTCACGGTCGTTTTCACCGTGCTGGTGACCTTCTTTTCACTGGCGCTCGGCCTCTTGCTGGCCGTCAAGGCGGATGCGGTCATTCGCGGCAGTTCGACCTACAAGACGTTGCTGATCTCCGTTTATGCCATCGCGCCGCCGGTCGCGGGCCTCATCGGCATGATGTTTTTCGACCAGCATATCGGCCCCTTCGTCAAGATGGCGGCGTTTTTCGGCTGGGACATGAAGGTCGGCCTTAATTATTTCGACACGGCCTTTGCCATGGTCGTCGTCGCCGTGTGGAAGCAGATCCCTTATAATTTCATCTTCTTCCTGTCCGGGCTTCAGGGTGTGTCCGTCGCTGTGCGTGAGGCCGCCGCCATCGATTGCCGCTCCGGCTTTCGCCGGTTCTGGACGGTCATCATGCCGCTTCTGGCGCCCACCGCCTTCTTCCTGCTGATCATCAACATCACCTATTCCCTGTTCGATACGTTCGGCGTCATCGACGTGATGGTGAAGGACAAGGCGGCCAACAACCCCATCACGCTGGTCTACAAGGTGTTTCTTGACGGTTTCCGCGGCAATGACATCGGTGGTTCTTCGGCCCAGTCCGTCATTCTGATGCTGGTCGTCTTCGTCCTCACCATCATCCAGTTCCGCTTCATCGAGAAGCGCATCCATTACAATTGAGGGAAAAGACGATGTACAAGACAAAACCCCTCGACCATCTGGTGCTGATAACCGGCGCGCTGTTCCTGATACTGCCCGTTGTCGTGGCTTTCATGACCTCCACGCACACGGCGGCGGAAATCCATCGCACCGGTCTGGCGATCGTTCCGGGCGACAATTTCGTCGAAACCTATGAAAAGGTCCTGAACCAGAAGGGCGGCTTCACCGGGCAGATCACCGGCCTCAACATGGTGCTCAATTCGCTGATCCTCGGCATTGGTTTTGCCGTGGGCAAGATCGTCCTGTCGATGACGGCGGCCTATGCGATCGTCTATTTCCGCTTCCGCTTTGCCACACTCGCCTTCTGGATCATTTTCACGACGCTGCTCTTGCCGCTCGAAGTGCGCATCATGCCGTCCTATGAGGTGATGAGCAAACTTGGCCTGTTGAACTCCTATACCGGCTTGATCGTGCCGCTTCTGGCGTCTGCGACGGGCACCTTCTATTTCCGGCAGTTCTTCAAATCCATTCCGGAAGAACTGCTGGAGGCCGCCCGCATCGACGGGGCAGGGCCGTTCAAATTCTTCATCGATGTCATCATCCCGCTGTCACGCACCATGATGGCGGCGATCTTCATCATCATGTTCGTTTATGGCTGGAACCAGTATCTCTGGCCGATGCTGATGACGACGGATGAAAGTTTCTTCACCCTGATGCGTGGCATCAAGTCGATCCTGCAGGTCTGGGTCGGTTCGCAAATTCCCGATTACAACGAAGCTTTCGCACTCGCCGTTCTGGCCATGCTGCCGCCGGTGCTGATCGTCATCGTATTCCAGCGCTGGTTCATCAAGGGCCTCACCGAGAGCGATAAATAAGGAGACCGAAATGGCCGCTATTGAAATCAGTCAGGTCTGCAAGGATTATCATGGCGGCGTGCGCGCCGTGCATCACGTCGATATCGACATCAGGGACGGTGAGTTCATCGTTCTCGTCGGCCCCTCCGGCTGCGGCAAGTCCACGCTCCTGCGCATGGTTGCCGGCCTTGAGGACATCTCCGAAGGCACGGTGAAGATCGGCGACCGGGTGGTCAATCAGGCCGATCCCGCTGACCGTGATATTGCCATGGTGTTCCAGAATTACGCGCTTTATCCGCATATGTCGGTGCGCCAGAACCTGGAATATGGGCTGAAGAACCGCAAGACGCCGAAGGCGGAGATCGATGCACGTGTGGCCGAAGCCGCCCGTATGCTGCAGCTCGAACCCTATCTGGAGCGCAAACCGCGCGCCCTTTCCGGCGGCCAGCGGCAGCGTGTCGCCATGGGCCGTGCCATCGTTCGCAAACCGGCGGCCTTCCTGTTCGATGAGCCTCTGTCTAACCTTGATGCAAAGCTGCGCGTCTCCATGCGCGGTGAAATCAAGCGCCTGCAAAAGCGCCTCGGCACCACATCCATCTATGTCACCCACGATCAGCTTGAGGCCATGACGCTGGCTGATCGTCTGGTGGTGCTGAATGGCGGCCGCATCGAACAGATCGGCGCGCCGCTTGATGTCTATCACACCCCCGCCTCCACTTTCGTCGCCAGCTTCATCGGCTCTCCCGCCATGAACCTGCTGAATGCCGAGTTGCATGGTGATAGCCTCGCCATCGGTCCGTCACTGTTTGCGCTCAACGGTTTTGCACCCGCTTCGGGGTCGGTGACGGTGGGCATGCGGGCGGAGGATTTCCGCATTGCCGCGGCGGGCGAGCAGGGCCTTGCGCTGCGTGTCGATTATATCGAGGAACTGGGTTCGCAGCGCCTTGTGCATGGCATGATCGGCGATCAGAACCTGACAGTGGCTTTCCCGCCGGATGTTGAGGTTCCGTCCGCATTGTCGGTGACGATAGCGCCGGAAAAACTGCACTTCTTCTCCAACGAAACCGGCAAGCGCATCGCCGGCAAGGCGGAACAGATCAAGGTACAGACCGCGCAGCTGGCGACGGCCTGATCACCTCGGAAGAAATCGGCGCGATGACTAAAATTGCGCCGATTGTCAAAACCGCTTTGTTACGATCCCGATGATAGAAGACCTCCAATATTTCACGGGGGTTTTCTAATATGTCGTTCAAAATGATGTTCGCGGCGGCTGCAACCATGGCGATCCGCACGGTGCCAATATTGCCGGCCTATCTGCGCGGAGCAAAAGACGAGGCCGTTGTCAGCGCGTCTTGCACCGATCTGCGGCTTCAGCCAGCCCCCATCAATCCCGACTGGATCATTTCCGGCGATCCCCAGGCGCGTGCGGCCGATCATTCCAGAAGCGGCGACCGCGCTTCCAGCACCGCCATGTGGGATTGCACGGCCGGTGAGTTCCGCTGGTTCTTCGGCTGGGATGAAACCGTCTATATTCTGGAAGGCGAGGTGCATGTGACGGCCGAAGACGGTTCGGTCAGCATCCTGCGGGTTGGCGACGTCGCCTATTTCCGGGCTGGAACATGGGCCACCTGGCGGGTAGATGACTATGTCCGCAAGGTCGCCTTCATGCGCCGTCCGTTCCCCAGGGCGCTGGCTCTCGCCTATCGCGTCAAGAACAAGCTGTTTTCGGGCAGTTCCTACAAGCTGGCCGCCTGAACTGGTAAAATAGCCGGGTCGGTGGAACCCACCCGGCTCCACCGGCGGAATTGTGAAGGTTCAATAAAACTCACACAAGCCACCGCTTGCAGCAGTTGCCTTTGAATGGTCGCTGCCCTACATCTTCAGGGTTTTCTGAAGCATTTCCGGGGTTCTCCCGGTCCTGCAGGGAATTTTGAAAAGACGGGACAGTGGGCACTGTGGGCCGGTAAGGCGTCCGCATGCTGCAAGAGGAACATGCGCATGGCGAAGATCAAGAACGTCGCGATCCAGATGGATCATGTCTCCGGCATCAACATTGCCGGTGATTCCACCTTCGCCATGAGCCTTGAGGCGCAGGCGCGCGGATACCGGCTGTTCCACTATACGCCAGAGCGTCTTTCCATGCGTGACGGCAAGATTTACGCCGCCGTCGAGCAGATGGAACTGCGTGACATAAAGGGTGACCATTTCTCGCTGTCAGAGCCGGAGCGCGTCGATCTTTCGACCATGGATGTCATCCATCTGCGTCAGGATCCGCCATTCGACATGGCATACATCACCTCCACCCATCTGCTGGAGCGCATTCATCCCAAAACACTTGTTGTCAATGACCCGGCCTGGGTGCGCAACTCGCCGGAAAAGATTTTCGTCACCGAATTCGCCGATCTGATGCCGAAGACGCTGATCACCAAGGACGTGGCCGAGATTGCCCGTTTCCGCAATGAAATGGGCGATATCATCCTCAAGCCGCTTTATGGCAATGGCGGTGCGGGTGTCTTCCATTCGGCGCGTGATGACCGCAATTTCTCCTCCCTGCTGGAAATGTTCGGCCAGATGTTCCGCGAGCCCTATATCGCCCAGGAATATCTGCCTGACGTCCGCAAGGGCGACAAGCGTATCCTCCTGGTGGATGGCGAGCCGGTGGGCGCAATCAACCGCGTGCCGGCGGAAAACGATGCCCGTTCCAACATGCATGCCGGTGGCCGGCCAGAGCCGACGGAACTGACGGCGCGCGAGAAGGAAATCTGCCGTCGTATCGGTCCCGCCCTGCGCGAGCGTGGTTTCCTCTTTGTTGGTATTGATGTGATCGGCGATTATCTCACCGAGATCAACGTCACCTCACCGACCGGCATTCGTGAGGTGCAGAAATTCGGCGGCGCCGATGTGGCAAGCCTATTGTGGGACGCCATCGAGAAAAAGCGCGAAGCTCAGGATTTCTGAAGCGATTTGCCGACCGAACCCCGTTTGTTCCGTGGGTACAACTAGACACAACTAAAATACATCGCCCGCGTGAAATTGTTCACCGGATGTTCTTGTTTTATTCTTTGCCTTATGGCACGTTGCTTGCGGGTGGCCGCCATGGGGCATGAAGCTCTGATGTCGCGGCCGGTTTGCGGGGGCAGGCCATGGTGGCGAAGGTCAATACGGTTGCATTTCAGGGCATAGAGGGTGTGCCCGTCGAGGTGCAGGTCATGGTCGCACCCGGAAAGGTCGGCATCCAGATCGTCGGCCTGCCGGACAAGGCAGTGGCGGAAAGCCGGGAGCGGGTGCAGGCGGCGCTACATGCTTCTGGTCTGGCGCTTCCGGCGAAAAAGGTGACCGTCAATCTCGCGCCTGCCGATCTGCCAAAGGAAGGATCGCATTTCGATCTTCCCATTGCTCTGGGGCTCATGGCCGCTTTGGGCGCCATACCGGCAGAGGCGCTTGGCCAATATGTGGTTCTCGGCGAACTCAATCTCGATGGCACCATCGGCATGGTCTCAGGCGCGCTGCCGGCGGCCATTGGTGCCAACGCTCTCGGCAAGGGCTTGATCTGCCCGGCTGAAAGCGGTCCGGAAGCGGCCTGGGCCGGAGCGGGCATCGATATTCTCGCCCCGCGCAGCCTCATAGCGCTTGCCAATCATTTTCGCGGCACGCAGCTGCTTTCGCGCCCCGTGCCCGCCATCCGGACCAGTCCAGTCAATCTGCCGGACCTTGCCGATATCAAGGGGCAGGAAAGCGCCAGACGTGCGCTGGAGGTGGCAGCGGCCGGCGGTCATAATCTGCTGATGGTCGGCCCACCCGGCTCCGGCAAATCCATGCTTGCCGCCCGCCTGCCCTCCATCCTGCCACCTCTTGAGGCAGCGGAGCTGCTGGAAGTGTCCATGGTTCATTCCATCGCTGGCCAATTGTCGGGTGGCAAGCTTTCAGACCGCAGGCCGTTCCGCACGCCGCATCATTCCGCCACCATGGCGGCTTTGATTGGTGGAGGGTTGCGCGCCAGACCGGGTGAGGCCTCACTTGCCCATCACGGCGTTCTTTTTCTGGATGAATTCCCGGAATTTTCGCCCCAGGTGCTGGATGCTTTGCGCCAGCCGCTGGAGACCGGCGAATGCATCATCGCGCGGGCCAATCACCGCGTCAGCTATCCGGCGCAAATCCAGCTCGTCGCGGCGATGAACCCCTGCCGATGCGGTATGGCAGGGGAGCCGGGCTTTACCTGCGCCAGAGGTCCGCGTTGTGTGGCCGACTATCAGGGCCGCATTTCCGGCCCGCTGATGGATCGCATTGATATCCGTATTGATGTTCCCGCCGTTTCCGCCACGGACCTCATCCGCCCCGTCGCGTCCGAGCCGAGCGCGGTGGTTGCCGCCCGTGTCGCCAGTGCCCGCCTCGCCCAGCAGGAGCGTTATGCGGCGGCGGGGTTTCCTGCCATCCGCACAAATGCCCGCTGCACGACAACCCTGATCGAAAAATATGCCGAGCCGGATGCGTCCGGGCTGCAATTGCTGCGCGATGCCGCCGAACGGTTGAAATTTTCCGCACGCGGTTATCATCGTATTCTGAAGGTCGCGCGAACATTGGCCGATCTGGACGGAAAACAGACGGTCGGCCGCATCCATGTGGCGGAAGCCGTGTCCTATCGTATCGCGGGCGAGAGGCTGCCGACAGCGGCTTGAGCCGTGATGCTTGCGCGCTTTGTTGGAAGATGCGGGGCATTCTGAAACGCATATGCCGCCAGCGGTGCCGGCGGCATAATCAACTTCGATTCTTTGGTTCGCGATCGCGCGTACCGGATGGGGTCGTTAGAGCCCAAGCCCTTCAAAAAGCGCCGTCGAAAGGTAACGTTCCGCGAAGGAAGGAACGATGACGACGATGTTCTTGCCGGCATTTTCCTCGCGCGCGCCGACCTTGATTGCCGCCGCCAATGCTGCACCCGAGGAGATGCCGACGGGCACGCCTTCGAGCCGCGCGGCAAGACGTGCGATTTCGAAAGCCTCGTCATTGGTGACGGTGACGATCTCGTCATAAATTCCGGTATCGAGGATGGCAGGTGCAAAACCGGCGCCGATGCCCTGAATCTTGTGCGGGCCGGGGTTGCCGCCGGAAAGCACCGGGCTGTCGGCGGGTTCAACCGCAATGACCTTCACCTCCGGTTTGCGGGATTTCAGAACCTGACCGGTGCCGGTGATCGTGCCGCCCGTGCCGATGCCGGAAACGAGAATGTCGACCGTCCCGTCGGTATCGTTCCAGATTTCTTCTGCCGTCGTCTTGCGGTGAATATCCGGATTGGCGGGGTTTTCGAATTGCTGCGGTATGATGGCGTCGGGCAGCGTCGCAGCCAGTTCCTGCGCCTTGGCGATTGCGCCCTTCATGCCCTTCGGGCCTTCGGTCAACACCAGTTCGGCACCGAGCAGGGCGAGCATTTTGCGGCGTTCGACCGACATGGTTTCCGGCATGGTCAGGATCAGCTTGTAGCCCTTGGCGGCGGCAGCAAAGGCGAGCGCGATGCCGGTATTGCCGGAGGTCGGCTCCACCAGCGTTGTCTTGCCGGGGGTGATCTTGCCCTGCGCTTCCAGCGCTTCGATCATGGCAACACCGATGCGGTCCTTCACGGAGGCAATGGGGTTGAAAAATTCCAGCTTGGCGAGCAGGTTGGCCTTGACGCCCTTTTCTTTCGCCAGCTTGTCCAGCCGCACGATCGGCGTATCGCCGATTGTTTCCGTAATCGAGGAATAGACGCGTCCGCGTCCGGGCTTTCTGGCTTCGGGCATGATGCTCTCCTGTATGAAGGCCACAGAATAGTGACCGCAAGATTTGAGCGGCAGAATAGGAGCAATCGCCCTGTCAGGCTAGCGAACGTTCATCCTTATATGGTCGGTTTACCGGAAAAATTTCACGATAAAACGGGTAAATGCACGAAATTATTTTAGGTGCTGCGGATGGCGATCATGGTCGCCGTCCCGGCCAGAATGCCCGCTGCCGTGCGATTGAGGATCGTCAGTGCGCTTGGCCGTTTCAGGAGGTTGCGCGCCTTGGCTGCAAGCAGGATGTAGGGCAACAGAACGGCCATCAACACGACGAAGGTGAGGGCGAGAAGTGTCGCATATTCCGACGGGCCGATCATGCGGATGTCGATCAGCGTCGGCACCAGCGCCACATAAAACAGCATGGTTTTCGGGTTGCCGAGCGTGATCAACAGGCCGGACAGGAAGGACATCGGCATGCTGGTGCTTTTTTTCGCCTTCAGGTCCTGCGGCAAAAGGCCGGCGGTCCACAGCTTCCAGGCGATGTAGAGGAGATAGGCCGCGCCGGCGAATTTCAGAACCATGAAGGCTTCCTGAAAGGTCTGGGCCACGAAGGCCAGCCCCAGTATTACGCCGGTCAGGTAGATCATGTCGCCCAGCACCAGCCCGAGGCCCATGAAGAAGGTTTCCCGAAAGCCCGAACCCAGCGCCCGCGCCACGATGGCCGTCATGCCGGGGCCGGGAATCGCGGCGGCGATAAAAAGGGCGGTGGCATAGGCTAGAAGGGTCGTCAGTGTCATGATCATGTTTCCCGGAAATCCGCTAGATCAATAGCGAAATTGCCGGGTAAAAACAATCGATCATGCGGCTTGCCGGTCAGATCCCGGTCGAACCGAAACCGCCGGCGCCGCGCGCCGTCTCGGAGGTTTCCGTCACTTCGCTCACGGCAACCTGCGTCACCGGCGCGATCACCATCTGTGCAATGCGCATGCCGCGTTCGATGGTGAAATCATCCTGTCCCAGATTGGCGAGAATGACCTTCACTTCGCCGCGATAATCGCTGTCCACCGTGCCGGGGGAGTTGAGGCAGGTGATGCCGTTCTTGATGGCAAGGCCGGAGCGGGGGCGGATTTGCGCCTCGTAACCGTGCGGGACTTCGAAGATAAAGCCGGTCGGCACCAGCACCCTTTCGCCGGGTTTCAGCGTCAGCGGTTGGTCTGCAGGCACGGCGGCGCGCAGGTCCATGCCGGCAGCACCGCCGGTCTCATAGGACGGCAATTCCAGGCCTGCACCATTGGCGAGGCGGACGAGGCGAAGAGGGGGGCGATTGTCGTTTTGAACGGTCATGCGGCATTAGTTTGCCGAGATCGCGGCAAGGTCAATTGCAAATGCGGGCCTGAAACGCTAGATAGCCCGCAATTCACAGGATTTGTCAGATGGCCGAAACACTTGCCGAGGCGGTCTCCCGCCGCCGCACCTTTGCTATTATCGCGCACCCGGACGCGGGTAAGACCACGCTCACTGAAAAACTGCTGCTGTTCGGCGGAGCGATCCAGCTTGCCGGTGAAGTGAAGGCGAAAAAGGATCGCATCCAGACCCGTTCGGACTGGATGAAGATCGAGCGCGAGCGCGGCATCTCGGTTGTCACCTCGGTCATGACCTTCGAATATAACGACCGCGTCTTCAACATTCTCGATACGCCCGGCCACGAAGACTTCGCCGACGATACCTACCGCACGCTGACGGCGGTGGATGCGGCGATCATGGTCATCGACGCCGCCAAGGGTATCGAGCCGCGCACGCTGAAGCTGTTTGAAGTCTGCCGCATGCGCGATATCCCGATCATCACCTTCATCAACAAGATGGACCGCGAAAGCCGCGATCCCTTCGAGATTCTGGATGAGGTCGAGGAAAAGCTGGCGCTCGATACTGCGCCGATCACCTGGCCGGTCGGACGGGCGAAAAGCTTCTGCGGCGCCTATAATCTCGCCGAAAATACCTTTCGCGGCAATGATACGCAGGTGGAGGGCCTTTCGGTCAATGGCCCGCAGGCAGTCGCCGATAGGCTGCCGGAAAATGAACGCAAGGTCTTTGTCGAGGAAACGGAACTGGCGCTGGAAGCCTGCCGCCCCTTCGACCGCCAGGCGTTTCTCGAAGGTCATATGACGCCGGTGTTCTTCGGTTCGGCGCTGCGCAATTTCGGTGTGCGCGACCTCATCAATGCGCTCGGCGATTTCGCGCCGCCGCCGCGCGATCAGGTAGCGGATACCCGCACCGTGCATGCGGCGGAAGACAGGATGACGGCTTTCGTCTTCAAGATTCAGGCCAATATGGACCCCAACCACCGCGACCGCATCGCCTTTGCCCGTATCTGCTCCGGCAAGCTGGAGCGCGGCATGAAGGCGCGCCTGTCGCGCACCGGCAAGCAGATGGGGCTCACCGCGCCGCAATTCTTCTTCGCCTCGCAGCGCCAGCTGGCTGATACGGCCTTTGCGGGTGATGTGGTCGGCATTCCCAACCACGGCACACTGCGCATTGGTGATACGCTGACCGAGGGTGAAAACCTCGTCTTCCAGGGCGTTCCGAACTTCTCGCCGGAAATCCTGCGCCGCGTGCGGCTGGAAGATGCGATGAAAGCGAAGAAGCTGAAGGAGGCCCTGCAGCAGATGGCGGAAGAGGGCGTCGTACAGCTCTTCTCGCCGGAAGACGGCTCGCCGGCTATCGTCGGTGTCGTTGGCGCGCTTCAGCTTGATGTGTTGAAGGAACGGCTGATGGGCGAATACGGCCTGCCGGTCTCCTTCGAAATGTCGCGCTTTTCCGTCTGCCGCTGGATTTCCTCCGATCAGCCGGCGGAAATGGACAAGTTCCTCAACGTCAAGCGCGGCGATATCGCCCGCGATCTGGATGGCGATCCGGTGTTTCTGGCGCAGGACGCCTTCTCATTGCGCTATGAGTCCGAGCGTTTTCCGGCGATCAAGATGGTCGCGATCAAGGAATATCACGTCGCCAAGGCGGCGTGATATCAGCCGGATTGCACTTTGAATGCCAAGGGCTTAGTTTCCCGGTGAAACGGGAAACTGGTCCGGCATCATGACGCTTTCAGGCAAACATATTCTCCTCATCATCTCCGGCGGCATCGCGGCCTATAAGAGCCTCGATCTTATCCGCCGCCTGAAAGAGCGCGGCGCGAAGGTGACGCCGGTCATGACGAAGGGCGCGCAGGAGTTCGTCACGCCGCTGGCCGTTGGCGTGCTGTCGGCCACCCACGTTTTCACGGAACTTTTTTCCAGACAGGACGAGCAGGATGTCGGCCATATCAGGCTGGCGCGTGACTGCGACCTCGTGCTGGTGGCGCCCGCCACTGCCGATTTGATGGCCAAGATGGCGCAAGGCCTGGCAGACGATCTTGCATCCACCATTCTTCTCGCGACGGATCGCAAGGTGTTGGTGGCTCCGGCAATGAACCCGAAAATGTGGACGGCGAAACCGACGCTGCGTAATGTCGAAACGCTGAAAAAAGACGGCGTGTTTTTCATAGGTCCCATGGCTGGTGAGATGGCGGAGAAGGGCGAGGCAGGTTTTGGCCGTATGGCCGAGCCATTGCAGATCGTCGAAGCCGTTGCCGCACTGCTGAATGAGGGGCCAAAGCCGCTGAAGGGCAGAACGGCCATCGTGACCTCCGGTCCCACGCATGAACCGATTGACCCGGTGCGCTACATCGCCAACCGCTCCTCGGGCAAGCAGGGCCATGCCATTGCGGCGGCTCTGGCTGAGCTGGGGGCAGAGGTCACGCTGGTCTCAGGGCCTGTCACCATCGCCGATCCCGCCGGGGTCACGACGATCCATGTCGAGCGCGCCGAAGAGATGCGCGATGCGGTAATTTCGCGGCTTCCGGTGGATATCGCCGTTATGGTCGCCGCCGTCGCCGACTGGCGGGTGACAGGTTCATCGCAACAGAAGATCAAGAAGCAGCCTGGCGATGCGCCGCCCGCGCTGCAATTGACGGAAAACCCCGATATTCTCAAAACCGTTGGTCACCACGAAAAGCGCCCGAAGATTGTGGTGGGCTTCGCCGCCGAAACGCAGGATGTCGAGAAGAACGGCCGGGCGAAGCTGGAGCGCAAGGGCGCGGATTATATTGTCGCCAATGATGTCTCGGCTGAAACCGGCATCATGGGCGGAGACCGCAACAGCGTGAAGATCATCTCGGCGGAGGGCGTCGAGGCCTGGCCGGATCTCGACAAGGCCGACGTCGCCAAACGTCTGGCTGCCCTTATCGCGGAGAAGCTCGCATGAGCCTGTTTGATCGCAAGACTTTTGACAAGGTACTCGGTGGTTGGCCGGGCGTACGTTTTGTCGATCAATGGGACTCTCACGTCGCCAAGGTGGGCGACAAGGTCTTTGCCGTGCTGGGTGAGCGGGAGGACTGGCGTCTGGTGGTGAAATGTTCGGAGGAAAGCTTCGAAATCCTCACCTCGCTGGAAGGCATCCGTCAGGCGCCCTATTTCGCCAAACGCAAATGGATATCGATCGGTGACCACTCACCGCTCGAGCGAGAGGAGCTGGAGCATTATGTGCGCCGCTCCTATGAACTTGTTGCGGCCGGCCTGACGAAGAAACTGCGCGCTGAACTGGGCATATTCTTCGACTAGAGCATTCTCGCGTTTCGGAGAAAAGCGGAAATGCTCCAACGTCACATGCCGGGCGTTTCGCCTGAATCGCCTTTCGTGTTTCGACCGATGATCTGGCGAACGCCCTCCTTGGTGAAGGGCTGAAAAAGCTGGGGCAGAAAGCCCTTCGCAATTTGCCCCTTGATGCCGATATTGGTGGAGGATGGGCGATCGGGATTGAAATAGCTGCCGAACAGCTGGTCGAATATGACGAGATTCTCGCCGTAATTGGTGTTTCCCTCGGGAAGCTCCTTGGAATGGTGCCAGCGGTGCAGCCGCGGTGTGCTGAACACATAGTCCAGCGGGCCGGTTTTCATATCGACATTGCAATGGGTCAGAATGCCGATGAAGGCGGTAACGGCGCCAAGCCACCAGAAAACGTGCAAGGGTGCGCCCATCAAATAGAGCGGAAGCTGGCTGAGCGCGATCTTGAAGAGCGAATCCGCCACATGAAAACGGCCGGTATTGACCACCCATAGCCGGACAACGCTGTGATGCAGGGCATGGAAACGCCAGAAGAACACGGTCTCATGCGCGATACGGTGCGCCCAGTAGAGGCCGAATTCAGCGATGGTGACCGCAAGTGCGACCTGAATGATCATCGGCAGATCGGAAGGCCACAGATTGAAGCGCATGGCTGCAAGCGGTTGCAGCACGTTGGCGGTCAACATCGGAAAGATTGCTCCCGCAACGGCGGCAAGCTGGACAAGGCCCTTGGTCAACAGGGTGTGGCCAATGCTGGTCGCGGTTTCACCATCGCCCTGAAGCCACTGAACCTCATAGGGGATATAACGTTCCAGGAGAAACAGGCTTAACACCGCGCCCGCATAGACGCAGAGGAACGCCATGATGGGGTGGCTGCTGTTGAAGGCGAAATAGGAGCCGGCAAGGCCGAAGAAAAACACCATGGGCCACGAACAATAGGAAAGGGCCTGTTTTACTGCCTGAGTTTTTGCCATGAATTTCAGTTCCCGTCCGGCAATCATCTATCATTCAACCAGCGACGCAACTCTCCGCAGGATCGCGGTTGCCCGTCGCTGATGCGCCCGTCCCTGCATGGATCGGTGCGCAGGGGCCGCATAGGCCGATAATAACCCATTCCCTGCGACCATATCTGTCACTGCGTCGCAATTCCCGTTTCAGCTCGTCGCAACTGCGCGGTATGCCATCGTTTATGCTGCCGTCCGTGCAGGGGTCGTAGACCCTGTGTTGCGCCATTGCTTCCGGCACTGCGACCGGTTGAAGACTGAAGAATAGCGAACCAACCAGAAGTGTTAACAATCGCATCGGCCACCTGTTTCGTTTAGAAGATCAGGCCACTATTCTTCATTAGATTGCATGAGCATGGCATGCGGTCGTCACGTCGGCTTAATAGGCGTTTTTTGGTAACTGAGGCGCCTAGCCGTGACGCCGGGTACCTCCATTGCGGATATGTCTTAGCTGATTCGGATGGCAATATAGAGAAGCGTCAGCGCAATCACCCAGAGCGCAATCCGCCCCCATTTGGTATGGCGCGCTTCCGCCTTGCCGATAGCTTCGGCTGTCTGGGCATCGAAACGCAGGCCGTTCTCGCTCATATACATCAGCTCTGAATGCAGCTTTTCCGTCTTGGCGGCGATCTCAGGTGCCGCTTCAGCAAGCTTTAGAGCGGCCTTCATGCCGTCTTTCAGATCGGTGACGATGCGCTTCGGACCGAGATTGTCCCTGATCCAGCCGCCGACGACCGGATCGGCCGCCTTCCACATGTTGAAGCGCGGGTTGAGCATGCGTGATACGCCTTCCACCACCACCATGGTCTTTTGCAGCATGACCAGTTCCGGCCGCGTTTCCATATCGAAAAGCTCGGTCACTTCGAACAGCAGTGTCAACAGCTTGCCCATGGAGATCGTCTCGGCCGGCTGGCCATGGATCGGCTCGCCAATGGCGCGAATCGCCTGCGCGAAGCTCGCTTTATCGTGATGGCCCGGCACATAACCGGCCTCGAAATGCACCTCCGCCACCCGCATGTAATCGCGCGTGATAAAGCCGTAGAGGATTTCGGCGAGGAAGCGGCGTTCCTTTTTGCCGAGGCGTCCGGCAATGCCCATATCCACGGCGACGATCATGCCCTTGTCATCGACGAAGAGATTGCCGGGATGCATGTCGGCATGGAAAAAGCCGTCGCGCAGCGTATGCCGCAGGAAGGACTGGATCAGCGTGTCGGCAAGCTCGTTCAGGTCGTGTCCCGCGGCCTTCAACCCTTCGATATCCGACATCTTGACGCCGTCGATCCACTCCATGGTGACGACATCGCGCCCGGTGCGTTCCCAGTCGACTTCCGGAACACGGAAGCCGGGGTCGTCCCTGGTGTTTTCGGCAAGTTCGGAAAGGGCAGCGGCCTCGAGCCGCAGATCCATCTCGATCTTGGTTGTCTGCTCCAGCGTGCGTGTCACCTCGACGGGCCGCAGACGGCGGGCTGAACGGACAAAGCGCTGCTGCAGGTCGGCGATCAGATACATCGCCTCCAGATCGTTCTGGAAACGCTGGCGCACGCCGGGACGAATGACCTTGACGGCCACCTTGCGTGGTCCCTTCGGCGTATCCACCATTGCCGGATGAACCTGGGCGATAGAGGCAGCCGCGATCGGATCGCCGAATTCCCTGTAGAGGTCAGAAACCGTGCGTCCGAGCGAACCTTCGATATTTGCCTTCGCCGCTGCGGCCGGGAAAAACGCCATGCGATCCTGAAGGCTTGCAAGATCGTCGGCGAAATCGGCGCCCACCACATCCGGGCGGGTGGCCAGAAACTGGCCCATCTTCACATAAGACGGTCCAAGCCGCTCGACGGCCGTTGCCAGCCGGTCGCTACGCTGCGCCCGTTTGGCCTTGCTGCGGGCGAAGGGCTTCAGGAGTGCCTTCAGCGCCTGCGCCGGGGCAGGCAGATCGTCGGACGGCAGCGCCAGCACGACGCCTTCGCGCACGAGAACCCAGCCAACCCTTGCGAGGCGGAAATATGCGCCCAGAGTGCTCATGCTTATGCCTGTCTCCTGCTTCTGCTGGCCATGCTCTTAAAGCTTCCAGCCGGAATGCAGGGCGGCGATGCCGCCGGTGTAATTGGTGTAGGACACACGGGAGAAGCCAGCGGTGCGGATCATCGCCGCGAAATCCTCCTGATTGGGGAATTTGCGGATCGACTCGACCAGATATTGATAAGGTTCGGCGTCGCCGGTGATCATCTTGCCGAATTGCGGAATGGCATTGAACGACCAGGCGTCATAGACGCGATCGAGCAGCGGCATTTCGACTTCTGAAAATTCCAGAACCAGCAATCGTCCGCCGCGTTTCAGCACGCGATGGGCTTCCTTCAGCGCGACATCGATGCGCGGCACATTGCGAATGCCGAATGCGACCGTATAGGCGTCGAATGTATTCGCCTCGAAGGGCAGTTCTTCGGCATTGGCCTCAACGAAGGTCAGATTGTCGGAAAGTTTCTTTTTTGCCGCGCGTTCCTCGCCGACCGCCAGCATCGAGCCGTTGATGTCGAGAACGGTGGCGTGCGCCAGACGGTTGGAGGCCTCCACAATGCGAAACGCGATGTCGCCGGTGCCACCCGCCACGTCCAGAACCCTGTAGGAGGCATCCTTGCGCGGCGAAAGCGAAGAGACCATGGCGTCCTTCCACAGCCGGTGCAGGCCCGCCGACATCACGTCGTTCATGATGTCGTAGCGCTTGGCCACCTTGTGGAAGACCTCGTTGACCAGCCCCTGCTTTTTGCCTTCGTCCACCTTGTGGAAGCCATAGGACGTTTCCATGCCGCCTTCTGCGGTCGTACGGGCGTCGGTCATCGTCTGTCTCCATATTATTGCGTGGCGGACCATAGCGGAAACGCCATGGCGACGCTATCTGTTGCCGCATCGCCTGGGCGCGACATTTCGCGTGCATTGTATAGACCACATGGTCCTAACGATAAACTGCCGGATAAGCCAGATGCCAGAATTGCCAGAAGTCGAAACTGTCAGACGCGGCCTCGCCCCCGCCATGGAAGGGGCAAGGGTTCGCAAACTCCACCTTGGCCGCCCCGATCTGCGTTTTCCCTTCCCGGAGGATTTCGCGGCGCTGATCGAAGGCAAAACGATCATATCGCTTGGACGCCGGGCGAAATATCTTTTGATCGAACTGGAGGACGGGCTGACGATCATCGCCCATCTCGGCATGTCCGGCTCGTTCCGTATCGAGGCGGAGGCGGATGAAGCCGGCAATACGCCCGGCGCGTTTCATCATGCCCGCTCAAAGGATGGGAAGCACGACCATGTCGTCTTTCATCTGGATAAGGGAGAAGAGCGCGTCTGCGTCATCTATAATGATCCGCGCCGTTTCGGCTTCATGCATCTGGTGGAGCGCAACAAGCTCGATCTCTATCCGGCTTTTGCGGAGCTTGGGCCGGAGCCAACAGGCAATGCATTGAGCGCCGATTATCTGGCGAGCCGGTTTGAGGGCAAGAGCCAACCCTTGAAAGGCACGCTGCTGGACCAGAAGGTCATTGCCGGCCTCGGCAATATCTATGTCTGCGAGGCGCTGTGGCGCGCTCATCTTTCTCCTTTGCGGGCAGCGGGAACGCTGGTGACGACATCAGGCAAGCCCAAAGCGCAGCTCACCGATCTCACGGAAAAAATCCGTGACGTGATCGCGGACGCGATCGCCGCCGGCGGCTCCTCACTGCGCGACCATATACAGACGGACGGAACGCTTGGTTATTTCCAGCATTCCTTTTCGGTCTACGATCAGGAAGGCCAGCCTTGCCGGACACCCGGCTGCGGGGGTACGGTTGAGAGAGTGGTACAGGCCGGTCGTTCGACCTTTTATTGCGCCGCCTGCCAGAAGTGACTGAGCCAAGAGTAATGGGCCGGAATAACGGAGAAGGGGAGATTGCCGTGGATTATGAAACGATACTGGTCGAGAAGCGTGATGAGGTGGGCATCATCACGCTCAACCGCCCCAAAGCGCTCAACGCTCTAAACTCGGTGCTCCTGAAAGAGCTGCGGCACATTCTCTCTTCATTCTCCACCGATGATTCCATCGGTGCGATCATCATTACCGGCTCGGAAAAGGCATTTGCCGCAGGCGCCGACATCAAGGAGATGCAGGGGCTGGATTTTGTCGACGCCTATGTCGGTGATTTTCTCGGCGGCTGGGACGAGGTCGCGTCGACGAGGAAGCCGGTCATCGCCGCCGTTTCCGGTTTTGCGCTCGGTGGTGGCTGCGAGCTGGCGATGATGTGCGATTTCATCATCGCTTCGGAAACGGCGAAGTTCGGCCAGCCGGAGATCACCCTCGGCGTCATTCCGGGCATGGGTGGCTCCCAGCGGCTGACGCGGGCGGTGGGCAAGGCAAAGGCCATGGATCTGGTTCTGACCGGCCGCATGATGGATGCCGCAGAGGCCGAGCGTGCCGGCCTCGTCTCGCGCATCGTGCCCTCCGCAAATCTGATGGAGGAGGCGGTGGAGGCTGCGACCCGCATCGCCTCGCTGTCGCGTGCCTCGGTTCTTATGGCCAAGGAAAGCGTCAATCGCTCCTTCGAGGTGTCGCTCGCGGAAGGCCTGAGATATGAAAGGCGCTCATTTCAGTCTCTCTTTGCAACGGCGGATCAGAAGGAGGGCATGGCGGCCTTCATCGAAAAACGCAAACCGGTTTTCCGGAATCGCTAAGGAGTCGGAATATCGGCGTTTTCCGCCATTTGCGCGTTGACGGGCGTGCGCTTTAGCGGTATATGCCCGCCCACGGTTAAGGAAAGCCATCCGGCTTGTCCGAAATTACTCCCGCATTCTTGGGTTAAGTGAGGTCGTCGAACGACCCGATCCTCTGGTTGCGGAATTTGGTTTGAATTCGAAGAGAGGCATACATGGCCAATACAACTTCGGCGAAAAAGGCGACCCGCAAGATCGCTCGCCGTACCGCAGTCAACAAGGCTCGCCGTTCGCGCGTTCGCGGCTTCATTCGCAAGGTCGAGGAAGCAATCGCTTCCGGCGATCTGGCTGTTGCCACCGAAGCTCTGAAGGCTGCTCAGCCCGAGATCCAGCGCGCAGCGACCCGCGGCGTTCTGCACGGCAACACCGCATCCCGCAAGGTGTCGCGTCTCGCTCAGCGCGTTAAGGCTCTTTCGGCCTAATCCGGCTAATCACAAATAACTATTCAAAAAGCCTGGTCTTTTGACCGGGCTTTTTGTGATTCTAACCGCCTGTTAATCATTCCTGCCGTAACGTGACAAACGCGTGTCAGATGGACGACAGGAAATATTAAATAAAAACAATGGCTTGCCGGAGGTCTCTCGGAAAATGGGAAGCTTTCTCTACGGAAGTCGTGACGAGTTTTGAGTCAAGAAGATTTTTATTTTTTTGCCAAAACAGGCTCTCTAAAATTGCCAAAATTGAATCTCATTGATTCATAAGCGATTCTGCTTCGGGCCTTGCCCGTGATGCAAAACGGCCTTTGTGAGTCAATGGCCGATCTGAGTTTTTGCAGAAAAAACGCCATTGATCTCTCCCCACGATCCTGCCTAAATGCATTCCAACAAGGGGTGCGGATCTCAGTCCACAGATTATCTCGATGATCGTATCGACGGTATTCACCTTCTTGCTGGCGGGTCTTTCGAGGTCCGTTTTCTCAGGTCATGGAGCTTTTTGCGCCGTTTCGGTCTCGGAACGGGCAGGGGTTTTTTGTCCTCAAGCATACGCCTTAGGGTTGTGGCGAAAGGAGCGTCTTTAGCGTGTCGCAGGCCTCTCCATGAGGGGGAGGGAAATGGGATAACCGGCTCGCAAACAAGTAGTAGCCTTTGATGCTCTTTCGAGGGGAGCGCTGAAGGCAGGAATAATACGAGGGGGATCTCTGGCGATCGATTTTTGATCGTCAGGCTATGATTGGCAATTTGAAAGGCGGCAAT